>CAYUHW010000269.1:0-2702 GCA_964444605.1 uncultured Christensenella sp.
TCACCATCGAGCATATAACGGAAGATCTGGTGATTATCGCCACCAACACCGTCCACTATAGTCTGCCCCAAACCGGCGGCGGCGGGACACAATGGTTTATAACGGCGGGCATGCTGCTAACCACAGGAAGTCTGCTGTTTGGATATAGACGAAGGCGCAGGGAGCACCCGGCCCTTTCAAACACTGAAGAAGAACATAAGTAAAGGAGAAGATATCCATGAAAACAAGAAAACTTTTTGCCCTCGTGCTGACAGCCATGATGCTATTGGCGCTGACCCTCCCCGCCTTTGCGGATGAGGCGTATAGCATCACCATAAACAATGCCGCTTCCGGTCACACCTACGAAGCCTATCAGATTTTCAAAGGTGATTTGTCCGAGCAGGACGGGAAAAAGGTTCTCTCCAACGTAGAGTGGGGTTCCGGCGTAAATGGCAGCGCTCTGCTGGCTGCTCTTAAGGCAGACTCCACCCTTAAAGATGACTTTGCGGCATGCGAAAGCGCTGCGGATGTAGCGAAGGTTTTGGAACACTACACAAATGACGCAGAGAAGACCCAGGCCTTTGCCAAGCTGGCCGGTGCAAACCTGACTGCCACCGTTGCCGGTACTTCCGGAGCGCAGGCAGACGGCAAGTATGTGATTTCCAACCTTTCTGCCGGTTACTATCTGGTAAAGGATAAGGACAGCGTCTCCATCACCGGTCACGATGCCTATACCCGCTATATCCTTCAGGTTGTGGGCGATGTAGAAGTCACCGCCAAGGTGGATGTCCCCACCATCGACAAGAAGATTGTGGAGGGCGAGAAGAAAGTCAGCGTGAACGAAGCCTCCATCGGCGATAAGATTCCCTATGTGGTAACCTCCAAGGTTCCCGACATGACCGGCTACAGCAAGTATTTCTTTGTTGTCAACGATACCATGTCCAAGGGCTTGACCTTCAATAACGATGTTGCCATCACTGTTGATGGCAAGGCTCTTGAAAAGGACACCGACTTTACCGTTACTGCCGACACGAATGCAGGAACCGGCATTACCACCATTAAAATCGTGTTCATCAACTTCCTCCAGTACAAGGATCAGAAGGGTGCCGATATCGTCATTAATTACTCCGCTACTCTGAATGACAAGGCCGAGATCGGCGTTGCCGGCAACGAGAATAAGGTGGATTTGGTTTACTCCAACAATCCCAATGCCGACTATAAGGGCGAAAACGAACCCGGGGAGAACGACCCCGTAGGCAAGACTCCCGAAGTCAAGACAGAGACCTACACCACCGAACTGACCATCACCAAGACCGATGATAAAAGCAACAAGCTGACCGGTGCTGCTTTCCGTCTGACCGGCAACGGTGTCAACGTGGTAATCGTCACCGGTGAAGTATACGTTGCAGACGTTGAAGGCACCTTCTGGAAGCTCAAGGACGGTACTTATACGAACGTTGACCCCAATGGCGAAGGTGTTGATAAGTCTAAATATGAAAGCGTCGACACCAAGTACAAGCAGGAAATCGAAGTTATCGTTGTAAAGGGCGAAGATACTTCCGTAAACGTAGAAGGCTTTGTGGATGCTGACGGCAAACTGACCTTCACGGGTCTGGGTGCCGGTGAATATACTCTGACTGAGATTGTAACCCCCATCGGCTACAACACCATTGACCCCATTACCTTCACGGTATCCTTTGATGCTGCAACCAAGAAGTTCTCTACCAACAACAACAACGTTCAGGTTGGCGAAACCACTAACACCCTGAGCACCACCGTTGTGAACAAAGCCGGTTCTACCCTGCCCTCCACCGGCGGCATGGGTACCACCCTGTTCTATGTGCTGGGTGCCCTGCTGGCTGTGGGTGCCGGTGTTCTGCTGGCTACCAGAAAGAAGATGAGTGCGGAGAGCAGATAACTCTCCCTGAAACCGGCCGGGGGAACGGCGGAAAGGAGTGTCCATGAAGAAGCATTTGCCCACCATCGTACTGGTGCTGGTGTTTCTTACGGGACTGGGTCTGCTGCTGTATCCCTCGGTCAGTGATTACTGGAACTCCCTCCATCAGTCAAGAGCCATTGCTTCCTATGTGGAAGCCACAGTGAACATGGACAATGCCGCCTATGAGATGGCAGAGGAAGCGGCGGCGGCGTACAACCAACGCCTTGCCTCCCAGCCCCAGCGGTACATGCTCACGGACGAGGAGACGGAGGAATACAATGCTCTCTTGGACTTAGGGGGCACGGGGATTATGTCCTACATTGAGATTCCCCGGATCAAGTGCGACTTGCCTATCTACCACGGCACCAATGCGGACGTACTGCAGATTGCCGTGGGGCATGTGGCGGGTTCCTCTCTGCCCGTAGGCGGGGAGGGCACCCACTGCGTGCTGTCTGCCCACAGGGGCTTGCCCAGTGCCAAGCTGTTTACAAATCTCGATCAGCTTGCGGAAGGGGACATCTTTCTCCTCCAAACCTTGGGGGACACTTTGACCTATGAGGTGGACAGAATCCTCATTGTACTGCCGGAGGAGATTGAGGCTCTGCAGATTGAGGAAGGGAAGGACTACTGCACGTTGGTGACCTGCACCCCCTACGGAATCAACAGCCATCGGCTTTTGGTGCGGGGACATCGAATTGAGAACCAGGCGGAGCCGGGTGCCGTACGGGTGACGGCGGACGCCATGCAGATAGAGCCCATTATCGTGGCCCCCATTGTGGCGGCG
>CAYUHW010000270.1:0-2701 GCA_964444605.1 uncultured Christensenella sp.
ATCCACGACACCGTCCACGAGATGGCCCGTGACGAGGCCCGCCACGGCCGTGGTCTGGAAGGCCTGCTGAACCGGTACTTCAAGTAAGAAAATATTAGCAGCAAAATAAGAAAGGCGGGAGTTTCATCCCGCCTTTTTTGCGTTGGAAAGGGGCAGGGGCGGCGAAAGGCGATGCCTTTCTCTTCAGTGCGGGGGAGCTTTCCGCTCCCCCGCACTGAAGGGTTCGCAAAGCGAACCGCCGCCCCCCAAGGCCCCGATAAGGAGGCAAGCGCCATGAAAAAAGACCCGCCGAAGCAGGTCTTGGGGGAGTTTGCACTTTTAGTCTTCATACTCGCTGGGGGACATGGGGAGCTTGGAAAGGGGGATGTCCTCCCCGTCCGTCCCCTCCTGCACCATGTCCTGACGGAAGGCGCCGAAAGCGTAGGCTTCCTTCAGAGCTTCGGGGCTCAGGGGCTTGCCGCCCAGAGGGCTGATGCAGGCCGTACACACCGTAAAGCACTGGGGGCACACGCACCCGCTTTCCACGCCCCGTTCCCTCTGCACCATGTAGGTGCCGCACACCTTGCAGCTGCACCGCATACCGACTGCCTCCTTAAAAAATCAATCATTTTGTAAATTCAGTATACTACACTCTTCCCCCGGACGCAATTCTTCTATATAATGAAATCATGAGAAAAAGAAGTTTGCTGGCGGGTATATGCATTTGCGCTTTGCTCTGGGCTCCCGCCGCTCGGGGACGCACTCTGGACACCCTGGAAAAGGGCAGTACGGGACAGGATGTGGTGCGCCTGCAGACAAGGCTTATGGACTTGGGGTATAACACCTACAAGCCTACGGGGAGCTTTCAGAGCTTGACCGTCCGCTGTGTCAATGCCTATCAGGCGGCGGCGGGGCAGACGGTTACGGGGAGCCTTTCTGCGGAGGAGCAGGTGGTTCTTTATAGCCAAAGCGCCCCCATTGCGCCCTTTTCCGCCGTTGTGCCTTTGACCTTTACCGCTCAGAGCCCGTACTTCGTGGTCACGGGGGAGGAGATCCTCTGGGAGCGGGTGAAGGGGGCGCTGACTCCGGGCATGTCCGTTACTTTGACCAACTGCGCCACGGGGGAAAGCTGTCAGGTGCTGTATCTTGGGGGCGAAGGCCATGCAGAGGTGGACGCTTCCGCCGCCGCAGGGGTGCTGACGGGCTGGCTGGGGAGCAGCAACAGCTTTTATAAGGCGGCGGTGACTGCCCGCATTGAGAATACCGACGTGGCCGCCTCCCTGCAGTGGGACGGAAGCAGCCGGGGATGCTTGTACTTTTCCGGCAGTGTGAGCCACGTAAACAATCTTTCGGACGCAGAGCACAGCGACCTTGTAAAGCGGGCGGCGGGGAAATAAGCGCAAAAGAGAGCAAATAAAAAAGAGACCGGGGAGGTCTCTTTTTGCGTGGGGGCGGGGGTGGAGCGGCTCCGCCGCCTTTGCCCTTATATCTGCGGCCGCCCGCAGAGAATCTGCAGGTGGATGGTGACTTGAGTCAAGCTTTCCTTAGGCACAGAGGCCTTGTCCACATGGTGCATCATGGGGGTCATGGCAAGAAAATCTTCCCGTTGCTCAGGGGTCAGGGGGAAGACGGTCTCCGTCTCCAGACTCTCCAGCAGGGTAAAGCGGCTTTTAAACCGTTCCAGCACCCGTGCGTTGCTGTAGGTCTCCTGCCGCAGACTGTCCTTAGCCAAGGTGCGGATTTCCTGCAGATACCGCTCCCCGGGCACGGCCTTAATCAGCACCCCCTGCTTTCCCAACACCCGCCCGAACTCCGGGTACTCCGCCGGGGAGAGGATGTTCAAAAGACAGCTTACGGCACCCCCTTGTACGGGCAGGCGGGTTAAATCCCCCACCAGCCACACATAGTCGTTCCCCCCTTTGGCGGCCAGACGGATGCCCGCCCGTGCTAAATCCACTCCCAAAGCAGGCCGCCGCTGAGGGCAAAGGCGTTTTAGGAAGGTGCCCTCCCCGCATCCTGCGTCCAGCACCGCTCCCTCGGGGGCATACTTTTCCATAAGCGCCTCCATAAGGGTTAGGGCAGGAGTGTAAAAGTCCCCCTCCAAAATGCGGCGGCGGGCAGCAAAGAGGGGCTCATCATACATGCCTCCCTGCTTCCCCGGGGCAAAGTCCCCGTAGCCTCGGCTGCTGAGGGCAAAGGTGTGTCCCTGAGGGCAGGCAAGGGCCGTCCCCGCTTCCTTTAAACTTCCTTTGCACAGGGGACAGCGCAAAAGAGGGGCGGCGTTGAAAAAGGGCTGCATTCGCTGGTGTGACATGGGGATACCTTCCGAATTTCTTGACTTTAATCCCATTATACTCTATTATGTCCGGTAAGAAAAGCCGCAGGAGAGATTTTATGTCCATTCCCATTCCAACCTATGCCCTTGAGGGGCTCCTTGCACTGGAAAAAGGCGGGTATGAAGCCCGTCTGGTAGGCGGCTGTGTGCGGGACACCCTGCTGGGAGCGGTGCCCCACGACTATGACCTTTGCACCAACGCCTCGCCTGAAAAGATCAAGGCCTGTTTCCCTGCCCATACGCTGGTGCTGGCAGGGGAAAAGCACGGCACCGTGGGGGTGGTCTTCGGCCATGAGGTGTTGGAGATTACCACCTACCGCAGGGAAACGGGGTATGCCGACGGCCGCCACCCGGACAAGGTGGCCTTTGTATCCTCTCTGGAGGAGG
>CAYUHW010000271.1:0-2692 GCA_964444605.1 uncultured Christensenella sp.
CCTTCAAAGTGACCCCGTAGCGTCCCCCCTGCTTAAAGATTTCCGGCTCCAGCAGTTCCATTTCCTTTAGATCCGGGGTCACTACGCCGTAGCCCGTGGCCTCCGCCTGCTCCAATGCCCCCCGCAGCCGATCCCAGCGGCTTTTGGCCTGCAGACACTCCTTCAGCAGGGACACAAGGGCGAAATCGTCGGGAATCTCCGTCCCCGCCTCTCGGCTGAGCACCTCATAGAACACCCCGTCCTCCAAGGCAAGGCTTAGGTGGGCTTCTCCTTTGCCAAGTTCGATCTTCACCGGCTGGACGCTTTTTACCTTCTCCACTTGACAGAGGGCTTCCTGCAATCGGGCAAAATCCCCCACCGTGCGCACGTTTTCACCCTGCTCCCGAACACAGTTCAGCAAACTCTGCCACAGAGGATCCGTCCGCTCCATAGCACGCAGATAGCTGGGCAACTCCAGATGAAAGAGCTTTAATGGGAAGGCGTAAAGGATTCCGGTGAGCAGGGATTGAATCTCCCCTGCCCCCATGCCCTTTGCGTCCAGAGTTACCGCAGGCACGCCGTAAGTTTCCCGAATCTCCGAAGCCGCCCTTTGGGCTGCCTCTGCGGCCGGATTGCGGGAGTTTACCGCCACCAGCAAAGGCCTGCCTGTGGCCTTAGCCGTTTCAATGGCACGCTTCTCCCCTTCCAGATAGTTTTCCCGGGGAATATCCGTAATGGTGCCGTCGGTGGTCATCAGCAGGCAGACGGTGCTGTGCTCCCGAATGACCTTATCCGTTCCCACTTCGGCGGCCTGTTCAAAGGGGATGTCGTGGTCAAACCACGGGGTGGACACCATGCGGGGACTGCCCTCCTCCATGGAGCCCTCAGCTCCGGGCACCAAGTAGCCCACACAGTCCACCAGCTTCATTCGGCAGACTGCCTCCTCCCCCAGCTTCACTTCCACCGCCTGAGGAGGGACGAACCTTGGCTGGGTAGTCATAATGGTTTTGCCCGCCCCGCTTTGGGGCAGTTCATCCACCACCCGCTGGTAGGCAAAGGCATCCTCAATCCCCGGCAGAAGCATAACTTCCGCAAAGCGTTTGATAAAGGTAGACTTCCCCGTCCGCACGGGGCCTGCCACGGCAATGTAGATGTCGCCGCCGGTGCGCTGTAAAATATCTCTGTAAATATCCGTCATGAACCGTCCTCCGCACTATCGCACTTTGTTAGAATGTATGCGCAAAGGCCCTTTGTATGCCCGCCGTATGCACAAACCGCCTTTCTAAAAGGATGCTGGCTGGAAACGCCCCTTTGCTTTTCTGCTTTACGTTCTAGAACGGTTGCCTTCTGCGAACCCGCCGCCCCCCAAAACAGAAAAAAACGTTGCAGATATGAAAAAAAAGGGATATACTGCAAAGAAAAACCATAGGGGGCATCCCATGCAGCGGGTATTGGACATAGATTTGGACTTTTTTCTGGAGGACTGCTGTCCTCTTGCACCCTTGGGGGAGCGTCCCGCTCTCTTGGGGCATGAGCCTTGGAATACGGAGCGGGTGCAGTGCTTTTTGGAGCAGAACTGTCTTATGAAAAAAGAGCATTCCCTCCCCGGACGCATCTTCGACACCCACGACAAAGCCTTGCTCTGGTGGCGGGATCTTATGAAAGAAGGCAAGCTGACAGCGCCCTTTCATGTCACTCACATTGACGCCCACAGCGACTTGGGCATCGGCAAGCCCGGCCCCGGCTTTGTCCTCTATAACGTGCTGGCTAAATTGCCCCATGACCGTCTAAAGCTGGAAGAATTCTATAAGGCAAAGCAGTTGGACGAAGCGAACTACCTTCTGTTTGCTTTAGCTACCCGCTGCATACACAGCCTTGATAACGTGCGCAATCCACGCTCCCGAGCGGATATTCCCGAAAGGATTGTTTTGCGGGATGAAAAGGGTGACTATGCCGCCATTCGTCTGCCCCAGTCCTTCCCCGAGTTGTACGAAAAAAGGAACGGTCCAGAGCCGCTTATCCCCTTCCGGGTGTACGATGCCTATGAAACCTTTTTTGCCGACAGTCCCTATGACTTTGTCTCCGTGGCCGTCTCCCCCCGCTATGCGCCCAAAGAGGCTGACGCCCTTTTGCCTCTGCTGGCCTCCTACATGATTTTCGATGATAAAGCGCCCATAGACAAATAAAAAAATGTGGCGTATAATGTAAGCATGAAAAATATCAAGCGGTTCATGGCCTACTTTGGCCCCCATAAGCGGCTCTTTATTTTGGATATGAGCTGTGCTTTTGTCATGTCTGCGGTAGACGTAGCCTTCCCTCTCTTTACCCAATATCTCCTCCGTCAGCTTATCCCTGCCATGGAGCAGGACAACAGCCTGATGCCCCTGTTCTTGGGATTGTTGTTGGTGGCGGTGGCGGTGTATTTTGTGCGCGCCATTCTCCAGTATATCATCACCTACTGGGGGCATCGCCTTGGGGCCCACATTGAGACGGACATGCGCCACGATATCTTCGCCCACATCCAGACCCTGCCTTTCAGCTTCTATGACAAAATCCGCACGGGAAAACTTCTCTCCCGTGTCACCAACGATTTGTTTGAGGTCACGGAGCTGGCGCACCACGGCCCTGAGGACGTGGTCATTTCCTGCGTCACCTTAATCGGCTCCTTTATTGCCATGTTTTGCATTGAGTGGCGCATTGCCCTGTCTATGCT
>CAYUHW010000272.1:0-2681 GCA_964444605.1 uncultured Christensenella sp.
CCCCGAAGGGGACAAAACCCACCGGTGATGGGTTTTCAGGGGCTGGCCGAGCGTAGTGAGGCTTGACTGAGAGGTCGGCTTATACCACGCAGAAACCGTTTGGCGGAAGGAGGGGGAGCTGTCCGATGCCGTGCGGCGGGTGCGGGACTTTGTGTTGGACGAGTGGAGAGACTTAAGTGCCGGCATCTTCACCATGGAATGCTGAAGGGGGAACGCCTGTTCCCGTAACGAAAAAGCACCCGGATGTCCGAGTGCTTTTGTTTTCTCTTTCCCAGAGATTAATACTTGCGCTTACGAGCGGCTTCTGCCTTCTTCTTGCGCTTTACGCTGGGCTTTTCATAATGCTCACGGCGGCGGACTTCGGCCAGGACGCCACTACGGGCGCACTTGCGCTTCCATCTTTTCAGAGCGCTTTCCAGGGATTCGTTTTCTCCCACGCGGATTTCCATTTTTTCACCCCCCTCTTGAGCCAAACATCAGGTGCGGGAACGCCGTTCCCAAATGCACCTTGAATATTATAGCGTAAGACCTTCTGCAAGTCAATCTTTTTTTGTGCAGGGATTTCCTTTTCCTTGCCCCTTACCAGGCGTTCTCCAGAGTGAAGGCGTTTTCGCTTTCGTCCCAGTATTTATACCGGTCGGAGTTCAGATAAGGGCTGTAGGTGGACACCTGAATGGAGCGGTCGGCAGGGTCAAAGGTCAAAAGACGGAAAAAGCCCAGCCCGTTCTCCTCGTCCGCCTGAAAATCGCAAAGCAGGGCCGTTACCGTGTGCCCAGCCTCGTAGGTCTTGGTCAGGCGGGCGGCGGAGTGATAGTGGCCGCAGAGAATCAGACGCACGTTGGGGCAAAGGCGCACCAGCTCCTTTTCAATCCGCTTTCCCCTTTCGGAAAAGGCGGCTTCGTGGCCGATGTAGCTGTGGGTGATGAGGATGGCGATATGATCCGAATGGCTGTCCAAAACCTCCCTGGCCCAGCTTATAAAGCCGTCGTCGGAGGCCCGCAGCCAGCCCAGACCCAGAATCAAAAACTTCTCTCCCCCTGCTTCCAAGACAGTGTACCAGCACTTGCCCCCTTCATAAAGGCGGTCAGGCTCCCGCACGTCGCACAGGGCACGGGGGAAGTAGTTTTCCTCATAGTGGTTGCCGCCCCCGCCCACATCGTGGTTGCCGGAGACGCAGTAGAAGGGCACCTTTCCCTCCAGGCGCCCTACGGCCTCGGCGGCGTTGTTCCATTGCCGCTCCCCGCTGTAGGAGTCCACAATGTCTCCCGTGTGCAGAATGGCCAGAATGTTTTTAGACTCCCTGTTCTCCAAAGCATACTCCGTCATGGAGCAAAACACCTCCGGATAGCGGTAGGTGTACACCTGGGTGTCGGAGAACCAGCACAGGGTAAAGGGCGTGGGCTCCGGCTCGGGGGTAGGCTCAGGGGTGGGTGTAGGCGACGGGGAGGGGGTAGGCGTAGGCACGGGGGAAGGGGAGGGGGAGAAGACGTGAAGCACCTGGGAGACGGGGGTCTCCGGGGCAGGCTCCATATAGGGAGAGGCCGTAGGGGCAGAGGGCGCTTCCAAAGCCCCTTGCCCGCAGGCGCACAAACACAGCAGCAGCCCAACTAAGAGCCCTGCGCCAAAAGTCTTTCCGTATATGCCCATGTATATCCTCCTCGGTTTCCCGTTACAACCTTATAAAAGCAGATTCAGTATAAAAGCAAGAAGGGCCGGTGTCAAGGAGTCCCCGCTCCTTTTTGGGCAAAAAGGGTTTTTGGGGGCTGTCTGCGGGGGGAATTGCCGCAGACGGTGAGATCTGTCCGATGGATGGGTTGTGGAAGGGATGCTCTGCATCAACCTTTATTTGCTTATCCCCTCAGAGTTGCCCGCTACGTTCGTAACTCAGCTCCCCTTACACAATAAGGGGAGCCATGGGGTGCAAGGGGCTTGCATTCCTAAAAGCTAAAGAAAATCAAAAACTTCTTACTGCAAAAGCTTCCCCTTGGTGAACAAGGGGAGCCGAACGTTGTAAGAAGCTCCCGTTCGCATTTGCTTTTAACCGTATAAGAGACTTGTTAATGCATGGCTCCCCTTGATGTGCAAGGGGAGCTGGATTGCGCAGCGTAAGCGAAGCAAGACTGAGGGGATAAGAAGAACCTGCTTTCTCTTTCTCCTTTCGTCTCGGCTCTGCTATCCGGTTCCGCGGGATTGTTGTACAGAGGAACTGAGTTTTTTGGGGGGCGGCGGTTCGCCTAAGCGAACCCTTTGGGCTTTGCCCAAAGCGAAGGGCGAAGCCCTTCGCCGCCGCCCCCCGACTACTCTGCAAATTCGAGTAAAAGCACTTCGGTGAGCCGGTGATGGGAGTCCTTTGGGGCTGGATTGGTCTTGCCGGCTTGCACTCTGTGCTGCGCCGTCAGACCGCCCCAGAAAGCCAAGGGATAAGCCACCGGTCGGTGACTTATCCCAGCCGACTCCCTACCACTGCAATTTTCAAACAAAAAATAGCCATACAAAAAAGCAAACGTGTACTTTTTCGTGTACTTACAAAAAGAAAAACCCCCAGATTTGGGGGTTTTTTCTGGAGCTGGTGATGGGAGTCGGACCCATGAACCTCGTCATTACCAATGACGCGCTCTACCAACTGAGCTACACCAGCATTTCCCGCTCAGACGAAGCTTCATCTGACGCAATTAAGATTA
>CAYUHW010000273.1:0-2674 GCA_964444605.1 uncultured Christensenella sp.
CCACTCCGGCGGCGCTAGTGGCACCGATTGACAACCCCGCCGCCGGGGCGCGGGAGGCCGCGGTGGACTATGTGGTGCTGGGCATCGGCGGCAGCGCTCTGGGCCCCATCGCCGTCCATCAGGCTCTGCGTCATCTGCGTTATAATGAACTGCCCAAGGAAAAGCGGGGCGGCCCCAAGCTCTATGTATTGGACAACGTGGATCCCGAGACCATGCAGGCTCTGCTGGATGTCATCGACTTGAAGAAGACAGTGTTCAACGTAATCACCAAGTCCGGCTCCACTTCCGAAACCATGTCCCAGCTTCTCATCGCCGCAGACTTGCTGAAAAAGCAGGTGGGCGGGGATCTCTCCCGCCATCTGATTGCCACTACGGACAAGGAGAAGGGGAACCTTATTAAGATTGCCAAGGAAGAGAACCTTACCACCTTCATCGTCCCCGACGGCGTAGGCGGACGCTTCTCCGAGCTTTGCCCCGTAGGTCTGCTGGCGGCGGCGGTGTGCGGCATCGACATTCGGGAACTGCTTTCCGGTGCGGCCTATATGGACGAGCTTACCCAGAATCCTCAGGTTCTGTCCAATCCCGCCTGCGTGCTGGGAGCCCTGCAGGTGCTGGCCATGCACAAGGGACAGAACATCCATGTCATGATGCCCTATGCCGATTCTCTGAAGTACATCTCCGACTGGTATGCCCAGCTTTGGGCCGAGTCTTTGGGCAAGCGCTACTCTTTGAAGGGGGAAGAGGTGCATACCGGACAGACCCCCGTCAAGGCTCTGGGCGTTACCGATCAGCACTCTCAGGTACAGCTTTATGCCGAAGGCCCCTTTGATAAGATTGTTACCTTCCTGGGCGTGGAGAACTACCGGGCAGAGACCCCCATTCCCGAGGGATATGCCCACATTCCCGATGTTCATTTCCTCTCCGGCCATACACACAGCGAGCTGATTCACGCCGAGCAGGCCGCCACGGCTTACGCTTTGACCAAGAGCGGTCACGGGAACTACACCATCACCCTGCCGGAAGTCAACCCCTTTACCATTGGGGAACTGCTGTACATGTTTGAGATTCAGACCGCCTTTGCCGGGGAACTGCTTGGCATCGACGCCTTTGATCAGCCCGGGGTGGAGGAAGGAAAGAAGGCCACCTACGCCCTGCTGGGGAAGCCCGGCTTTGATGAAAAGCGTGCAGAGCTCAATGCTCGTCCCCAAAACGATCCCAGGTATATGCTCTAAGCATAGCCGCTGTAAAGGAGAACCCCTTTTCCGTTCATGAAGAAAAGACCTCTGGAAAAGAGAAAAGGCATTGACTATATCCTGCTGTGCGGGGTGGGAGCCCTTCTGGTGTTTGGGCTCGTCACCCTGCTGCAGGTTCTTTGCGACCCCTTTGACGGCACGGAAGTTACCGTGCAGGATGCCTGGAGCCGTTTAAACTTTTCCTTCTTCAACAGACAGGTGGGGAATATCCTTTTGTCCTTAGCCGTGGCAGTGCCCGTAGCCCTTATGGACTATGAGAAGTACAAGCCCTTTTTAAAGGCGGCCTACTTTGTCAACGTACTGCTTTTGGCCGTCCTGCTCATTGCAGGGAAAACCACCCGAGGCATTGCGGGTTGGTACACCATCGGGGAAGGAAGCTCCATCCGCGGCTTCCAGCCTTCGGAAATCTGCAAGGTCACCCTGATTCTCATGCTTGCCAAGACCGGCGCCAAGGCCTACGACAGCCACGGCAAGCTCCGCTTCTTGGACGTAGTAAGCCTCTTCTGCCTCTTTGCGGTGCCCTTTGTGCTGGTAGTGCTCCAGCCTGACTTCGGCACGGCCATGGTCATGCTGGTGGCCTTTGTGTGTGTGGTCTTTGCTTTGCGGATTCACTTTGCTTACGTCCTTTGCGGGGGAGCGGCCGCCTGCATCAGTCTCCCCCTCATCTATAAGTTTGTACTGGACAACGACCAGAAAGCCCGCATCCGGGTGTTCCTTGACCCCACCTTGGATCCTACGGGGGATGGATACAACGTCCTTCACGCCAAGGAGGTCATCGGCTCCGGGGGCTTATGGGGGAAGGGCTACTTCACCTCCGGCACCCTCACCCAGAAGGGGTATGTCCCCGAACGCCATACGGACTTCATCTTCTCCGGCATTGTAGAGGGGCTGGGGTTCATGGGCGGCCTGTTGGTGGTGCTTCTGTTTGCCTTGGTGCTCTGGCGGTTTTTTGCGGCAGCCAGAGGCTCCAGAGACACCTTCGGCAGGTGCCTTTGCATTGGCTGCGCCGGCATGCTGGGCTGCCATGTCTTTGAGAATGCGGGCATGAATCTTGGGCTGATGCCCGTCACCGGTATTCCTCTGCCCTTTATCAGCTACGGCGGCTCCAACATGCTTGCCAGCATGCTCACCGTAGCCATTGTTTTTTCCGTCCGCTATCGCACCTTCCGCCGAGGGCAGATATAGGGCGGATTTTTTTGTACAAAGAGCCAATAAAAGGATTGCGTTGGAAAGTGAAACATGGCATACTTATAATATGACATGTTGAAATTATACAAAGGGAGTGAGTCTATGCTGACGAAAGAACAATTTGCCAAGCGCCTGAAAAATGCATGTCTGTGCGTGATTGAGGCGGAGGCGGAACTGACGGCCATCGATGCAAAGTTCGGGGATGCGGATCACGGCTTTACCATGGTCAAGGT
>CAYUHW010000274.1:0-2663 GCA_964444605.1 uncultured Christensenella sp.
CACAATGCGTATGCGTATTGTCTGAATAATCCCGTCCTCGCAACGGATACCGAAGGAACTCTTGGGTTCTTTGCTTCCCTCATTATAAGCGTTGCTGTCAGCACCGCTATAAGCGTCGTATCCAACGGAATAGCAAATGCCATAAACGGAGATGACTTCTGGGATGGTGCCGGTGAAGCTGCAATCGAGGGCGCAATTGGCGGCCTGTTTGGCTTTGCCGGGGGGCAGCTTGCAGTGTCGGTTGGAGCAAATCTACTAGGAACAGCGGCAATTGATGCTGTGGCAAGTGGCACGTCTACTGTAATTTCAGATGGCATAAATGGTAACATTCAAAGCGGAAAAGATTTAGGTTTGTCTTTTGCATCGGGCTTTACGTCTTCTCTCTTTAGCTCTGCTACAGGATTCCTCTTGAAAAAATATGTATTCTTCGACTTTGGAGTTGATCAATTTGAATCACGACCAAGAGGTGAAAAAAAGAGTATTTTGCAAAACGAAGTTTTTCATAACAAAGGTAGATATAGAAACAGTAATCTTACCATGTATAGAGGAACTAAGCAGTTTGAAAAGTATGTATATAGCACGCTTGGCTGGGTGGATTATATCGCAAATGGACTTGTATCATTTGGAAAGGGCGCTAAACAGTGGTAATGATGAATAAAGCGGTGCGTGGCGCTTGTAAGCGTCAAATAGTCCAAAGCTGTTATTGGGGAATTATTCTATCGATTATATATCTACTCAACGTAATTGTTAATAACTTAAAGATGCGAAGTATTTGGTTTGAAATCATTTATCATCTGCCATTACTTTGGGGCCTAACAAGTAAAGGAGTACTTGCTTGCTTAGACTTGATACACTATTCTACTTGCTTCAAAACGGTGATTGTCAAGCATGTCTGTCTGGATGTGTATGTTTCCTTTAGCGAAAAGTACTTGTATGGTGAAATCTGCTATTTGGATCCGAATGTTACAAAGCAGTCCAAACTGAAAAACTTGCCAATGCTAAGATTGATTCATGATATTGAACTTATGGGTGAACCCCAGGAGTCGTATTTCAAGAATCATCAATATAAAATAACGTATCTAAGGTTTTCAAGAATTATTATAAAGATTGAAGACTTAACACCTGGTATACCTTCTGAGCCAGTGCCCATAAGAATGTATGAGGGCGCTATAAATTACTATACGCGCAAAAGAAGAGCGCAGGATAAGGCTGAGCGTAAAAGAAAAGAGCAAGAGAGAAATGAACGTAAGAAGAGGAAGAAAGGCTAGGACAGTCCTCGCACTGTTCTGGCCACAATGGGGATTGAATAAGGCATGGGATTCCTACTGGGGTGAGTGAGGAGGTGATAAAATGAGAAAGAATCGCAAACAGCGCCGAGCAGAAATCAAGACGCTTCCTCAAGCGAAGGCAAAACGAGTGCTGACGGAAGAAGAAAGAAAGGATCACGAATATAGGCTTAGATAAAAATTGACAAAGCAAGATATGAAGGAGTATTTCATGTTCGCTTTATGGTGCATAGTATTCGAATTATTATTTCTTCCTTTGACGATATACTTTATTCCTGACAATTATCTGATAAAAGATGATGATATTGTAAGAATAGCAGTTCGACCAACAAATGTCGATTTAAGAAAAAAGGGTAACTCCGTTAGAAGCGCAGAGAAAATTTTTATAAAAAGTGATGATTCGGAATATGAATTAGTTGCAGCAGGAACTATGCTTATGAATCTAGCCGAAATGCCAAGTGAAACAGTTGTGACTTATTTAATGAATTCAGATACAATTGAATTGTGGGTGATTGAAGGCGAAAAAAACGTTGTCGCTTTAAAGATATCTACAGTATCATGGAGTATGGAAGAATTTAATGAAGAACTGCTTAAAGATTGCAAAATTGGATTGTCTGTTTGTATTCCTATTCAGACTTTTGTTCTCCTTCTATGCCTAATAGTGACGTGGACAACATTTTCCAACAAAAGGTTCAAATGATGTGAATGCTAGAGTTGACTTTGCAATCATGAATGCTGTACATTAGAAAGGAAGCAAGTGAAAGGGAGAGACTCAATTCTCTCAGAACAATTCTGCTACGATGAAATATACTTTTAACTTTAAGTACGGGAATGCGAGCTGGAATTCCTCGTATTCATTCGGTTCTGGAGGAATGTTTACATCATCTGGAAAAATTATTACATTCTGGTATAGATAAATGAAAAACAAGCAGCATGAATATATTTTGAAAGCATTTGCACAATCAAAAATACCGACTGCAATTCGAGCAAATAGCCCCGACCTAATTATCGTTGATTCTACGGTTGGCGGATTTTGCGTACAGCTATTGAATACAGGGAGAATTGCAGGCACTCCGTTGGAGCCAATAGTTCCTAGAACGGCAAAGATGGCCATCTCTGAACTAATTAATAGTTCAACAGGGAATGCAAAGGAGGAACTAGTAATTTACTACCGTTTATTGGTTTTAACGGAATCCGTTATAAAGCAGTATGGATAGAGCGGCTATCTTGTTGTTCTTACATGGGGGATAATTATAGAGATAAGTTATAATTGACGCTGTCTTTGAAAAGCGAGCGTAGTATCTTTTTAAAAAGCAAACAGATATGACGAGTATGGCAAGCTTATCCAAATCAGCAGAACCTCTGCCACCTACAGCT
>CAYUHW010000275.1:0-2658 GCA_964444605.1 uncultured Christensenella sp.
TCCATAAGGGCGGTGCGCTCAATGATAATCTGCCCCTTCTTATCGAACATCCATGCAACGGAACCGCTGGCACCCAGATTGCCGCCGGCTTTAGAAAAGATATGCTTCATTTCGGCAGAAATGCGGTTGCGGTTGTCGGTTACGATTTCCACATACACAGCTACATTGCCGGGGCCGTAGCCTTCGTAGGCCATTTCCTCGTAGTTGACGGAGCCGGTCTCGCCTGCCGCCTTCTTGATGGAGCGGGTGATGTTGTCGTTCGGCATGTTGGCCGCCTTGGCCTTGGCGATTACGTCTCTGAGCTTGGAGTTGTTTACGGGATCGGGACCGCCGCCTTCCTTAACGGCGATGGCGATTTCACGGCCGATCTTGGTAAATATCTTACCACGCTGTGCGTCGGTCTTTTCCTTCTTGTTCTTGATGTTTGCCCATTTGGAATGTCCGGACATATACTAAACCTCCTGAAACTAAATAATGTATTCGTTTTATCCCAACAAAGCGGCGGCTTCCTCGTCCAGCAGGAAGGTGACCGCTTCATGAAGCTGAAGCAAACTGGCGGGGCATCGGCTGTTCAGCGCCCCCCGCAGGCAGGCGGCGGCCGCTTCCTTTACGGTATCCCCCGTAAGAAGCACCACCAGCTTTCGGCTCTCCATCAAGGAGGGCAGTCCCAGCGTTACGGTTTTGCGCCCGCCGTACAGTTCCACATGGGTGGTGGGAGCAATCTCTCCTCCTGCCCCGTTATACAGCACTCCGCCGTCGGGGCGGACGCTGATTAGCGCCATGTCCATGCCCCCCAAGTGGCGGATGTTATCCTCAAAGTCCCGGCAGCTGTCCGCCCAGTTAAAGGAAGACGCATCCGGGGAATAAAAGTTTTCCTGAGGCACCCCCACCCGATCGGGCAGCACCGCCCCCAAAGTCTCCCGAATGGTGGAGAGGCTGTCCTCCTGCACCAGTTCCGTCAGTTGAAAGAGCTTTGTGCGGCTCCAATCCAGCATGCCGTTTTGGGTCATGGCGGCCAGAGAATCGAAGACAGGCAGCAGATTCTCTCCGTACTCAATCCCCAATACGCTCTCCGGCTTTTGCAAAAGCTGTCCCGCCAAGAGGGTGGCGGCGGCGGTGCAGGCCGTTTTGGCGTCTTTAAAAATTAAAATACTCATCCTTCATACTCCCCGCCGACTTCCACCGACTCCAGGAACAGCAGGTAATCCTGGAACACGTCCTTGCGGCAGGTCTCGTTGTGCATTTCGTGGCGGCCGCCCTCATAGAGCCGCAGTTCCACGTGGGCATGCCCCGTAGAGAGCAGATGCCGATACACCTTTTTGACCCCTTTTCCCTTTTGTCCCACGGGATCCTGATCCCCGGCAAGGAGCAGTACGGGCCGATCGGGCACCTGCTTGGCCCAGTTCAGGCTGGCAATGCGTCCCGTGGCGCAGAACAAATCCAGATAGCCCCAGGGGGTAAAGGCAAAGCCGCACAAAGGATCGTCTATGTACTTCTGCACCCGCTGGGCATCCCGGCTCAGCCAGTCGCAAGGGGTAGCCGGATTCTTTACGGACTTATTGAAGGAGCCGAAGCACAGCTTGTCCAGCAGGGCGCTGGGTTCCTTCCCCGCTCCCTTTTTAATCTGCCGGCGGGCGATGATTTTGGCAATGGCGGCGGCAGGGTTGGGGCCCGTGGTGCCGGAGAGAATGTAGCCTTCAAACTCATTGCCGAAGCGGGCCATAAAGTCCTGAGTCAAAATGGAGCCCATGGAGTGGCCGAAAAGCACCCAGCCCAGGGAGGGAAACTCCTCCTGCAAAAGCCCATGCAAAGTGCGGATGTCCTCCAGCAGGGGCAGCCAGTCCTCCTGCTCCCCAAAGTAGCCCCGAGGCATGTTTCCCTTAATGCTCTTTCCGTGGGACACCAAATCCGGCACCGCCGCTATAAAACCGTTTTCGGCAAAGAAGCGGGCCAGCTCCTCATAGCGGCTTCCGTGCTCGGACATGCCGTGTACCATAAGCACGCCTCCCCGAATCTCTTCGGGAATATAGACGGTGTAAAAGACATCACACAATTTGGTGGCGGAAGGAAACCTTCTTTCCCGGCAGCTTATGCGCATAGATATCTCTCCAAAGTAATATTCAGTATATTTTACCACACATCTTCGGAGATTTCAACCCACGCACCCCGCTTCTTGCGAGAAATCTTCCGTATGCGGGAAAAGTCCCCTTGCCGCTTCGGCTTACGGCTCCTCCTTGAGTATCAAAATCAGGGAATTCTCCCGCAGGATGACCCCTTCCCCGCAGAGAAAGTATAAGACGGCCTGCACCCGCCCCGGCTTCATGGAAAGGGCTTTTGCCAAGGCAGGGACGCTCTCTATGCGGCAGGCGCCTTTGTATGCGTGGTCTTTGAGATATGCCAGTACTTTTTCCGTGTCTTCCCGATTCATATTTCCTCCCGTTTCAGATACTATCCTCTTTCCCCGCTCTTGTCAATGGCCGGGGAAAATGCTATACTTTTCCCATGAAACTGATATCATGGAATGTAAATGGCCTTCGAGCCTGTATGCAGAAAGGCTTCCTGGATTTTGCGGAAGCCGAAAGCCCCGATTTCCTTGCCCTGCAGGAGACCAAGATGCAGCCCGGGCAGGCGGAGGTACCTCTGTCCGGCTACCACGTG
>CAYUHW010000276.1:0-2653 GCA_964444605.1 uncultured Christensenella sp.
CCTCCAGCTTCATCTGGCCTACGATTTCACGCATGTTGCCTTCCAGAGTGTCCTGGACACGGGCAATGATCTGCTCCTCGGTTTCATTGAGGAAGAACTTGGAGGCCAGGGTCATCATTTCCTCGCTCTGGCCGATGCGGATTTTAACCGTGGCATCCACCTTCACGTTGATGTACTCGGCGTTGGGCACATAGTCCGTAGTCTTTACGTCCACGGAAAACATCTTCAAAGACAGCTTATCCAGCCTCTCCAAAAAAGGAATGCGGATGCCCGCTTTTCCGATGAGGATGCGGGGCTTGCGGTAGCCGGAGATAATGAAAGCCGTGTCCGGGGGCGCTTTTACATAGCCCACGAGGACCACGAAGAGAAACAGTGCCAGTACGATACCGACGATAAGTATAGGGGACATAGAGGACTCCTTTCTTTCTACCCTTGGGGAATTCCTGCGCTCTATAGAGTATGGTTACAGTATACAGGGAGAAAAAAGAAAAATACAGGAGAAATTCCGCAAAATATCCCCTGTTTTTTTCTATAGGGAGAGAATTGAGAGGAAAAAGCCGCGTTTTATGCGGGGAGACGGGCGTACCTGTCTAAAAAGTCACTCTTTCCGTGCCTTATAGGCGGCGTACTGCCCGGCGTCGATGACCCCCGTGGCCAGCATGCGCTCCGACCAAAGCTGCAAGGTTTCCACGGCTACGGAGATGCGCTCCAGCTCCTCCTGAATGGCGATGAAGTCCTCCAGCTCACTGCCGGAAATCTTTCCGTCTGCCGTAATCTCAATGAGCCTGTCCTTCTGCCGGTTCATGGAGTTCAGGGAGGCCAGCATCTCCAGCACGATTTGGGACAGCTCCTTGCGCTGAATCTCCGGCACATACTGCTGGCCGATGGGGCACTGGTTGGCACAGTAATAGTTGCAAAGACCGGGCTGGCGGTACTTTTCCGCCATGAGCAAGACCTCGTCCGGGTGGGGCAGGGAGCGGCGGTTCTCTATCTTTTCAATGCGCTCCGGGGACATGCTCTCCAGCAGTTCCGAGGCCTCCTCCCTGGTTAAATCCAGAGACTCCCGCACCTTATGATACAGGGTCTTATTCTCTTTGGTGGATGCTCTGGCCATGGTCTTCTCCTTTCAAAGGGCAAAATTCCGTCCAAACTTCTTATACTATTAGTATAGCATTGAAGGCGAGACGGATGCAAGGCTTGGAAAGATATGGAGAAGCGAACAAAAATAACGGAACTCTTGTAATTAAGAGCAGAATGTGGTATATTTTTTGCAGAAATTCTATATGAGGTGAGGATGTATGCTTCTATTGAACAGAGCCGCCATTAAGGCAGAAGCAAAAGAGAAATTTAAGAGCTGTTATTGGGTCTGCGTGGGCGTATTGGCCGTGACCATTCTGCTGGAATGTGCTTGCAGTGCCATAGCTGCTACCGGAATCGGCACCGTTGTGATTTTGCTGGTCTCGCCCGTACTGATGGCGGGAATGAACTTTTTCTTCCTGCGGGTATACCGCGGGGAAAACCCGGAGTTTGCTACCCTGTTTTCCGGCTTTAACAACTTCGGCCATGTCCTGGGCGGCTCCATGTGGCAGACGCTGTGGACGGCTCTGTGGGGCTTCGTGCCTGTAATGAACGTTATCAAGTGCTATTCCTACTGCATGACTCCCTACATCCTTATGGATCAGCCGGAAATCGGCGCCAAGGATGCTTTGAAGGTCTCCATGGCCATGACCCAGGGGCACAAGTGGGACATCTTCGTAATGCAGTTGAGCTTCATCGGCTGGATTTTGCTGACCTGCTGCACCTGCGGGCTTTTTGGCCTGTTCTATGCGGGGCCCTATGAGTCCGTCACCATGGCCGGTTACTACGAAAAGCTCAAGGGCTCCATCAACGTGGAGTATGACGATACCTACAGCGCAGTCCTATAATAAGGACTACGACATGTAAAACCCAATCGCCATAAAAAGCAAGCACCCCCTCGAACCTTCGAGGGGGTGCTTTTTTGAATACTCTGATGACCACCTGCCCATGCGGCGGGGCTTTTGTGCGCCTTAGGGAAAGGGACGTGGTGCCTGCTTAGTTTACAGGCGAGTCAATGGGGGCATCCTTGCGGGAAGCGGTCTTCAGCCGTTTGAAGCAAAGGAGGAATACGGCCGCTACGAAGACGAAAAAGAGCAGGAGACTTTGGCCGTTATCCCGGCTCAGGCAGTAATCATAGAATCCATGGATGAGGATGGGCAGGGGCAAACAGAAGAGGGCGGCGGGAAGGAGGGACTTTTGGTAGGAGCGGCTTTTAAGCTCCCCAAAGGACAGCCCCATATACACCCCGCAGACGGCGTGAAGGGGCACGGAAAGAATAGCCCGCATAATGGCTGCGCTGATGCCGAACTTCAGTACATACAAAACGTTTTCCACCAGCGCAAAGCCAAGGGACACGAAGACGGCATAGACCACGCCGTCAAAGCGGTAGTTAAAGGCGGGGTGGCGGTAGGCCTTTTTATATAGGAAGAAAAATTTACAGCCTTCCTCTACCAGTGCAACCCCCAGAAAGTTGTCGGCCAGCAGGTATATGGTCTGGGAAGCGGTCAAAAACAGAGGCGCAACGAAGCGGGTATACAGGAGTTCCAAAATCACCCCGGGAATGACGGACAGGCAC
>CAYUHW010000277.1:0-2636 GCA_964444605.1 uncultured Christensenella sp.
GACTCTCGGCAAAGCTACCCATGGGCGGCGAAAGGCTCCACCGGAGCCTTTCGCTGCGCCCTTCGAGTCCCTTCCTCTATTGACCAAAAAATACCAGTCCGCTGGACTGGTATTTTTTGGTGCGAATGGCGGGACTCGAACCCGCAACCGTTAGGCGTCAGATTTTAAGTCTGATGTGTATGCCAATTCCACCACATTCGCACACTCCTTTTATTTTAGGCATTTATGCCCCGTTTGTCAAGAGTTACTGCACGGGCCAGCCCAGCACATACATACCGAGGTATGCTCCCATGGTCAACAGGCACAGCAACAGAATCCCCCAGTCCGCCCAGCGGTTTCTGGTGAGGGACGTAAGGCTGAGTATGCCCGGGAAGCAGGCAAAGAGGGTGCGGGGAATGCTTGTAAGACCCGTAGTGCTGACGGTCAGGAGCAAATAGGCTATATAGTATCCCACATAGGAGGCGGGCTGGCGCCGATGCCCCCGAATCATGCACACCAGGCTCAAAACCAAGCACACCACCCCGGGCATCCACACGGCCAGCAGGGTTTGATAGTCATAGCGGGCGTAGGCGGAGATAAGTCCGTCCATGAGGCTCCCTCCCGCTTGGCAGAAGAGGGTGTACTGCTGTCCTGCGGCGGCCATATAGTCCGCAAAAGCAAAGAGATTTCCGCTCACCGCCCGATTGATCAGCAAATATGCCCCGAAGGCGGCAGGAATCAGCAGAATGCTCAGTCCCTCCAGCCACCTGAGAAGCCGGCGCTTCCAGCTTTTTTCGCCCTCCTGCAGGGGTGCGGCGGGCTTTGCAAGGAACTCCAGCAGCACGGGGACAGCTAAGGCCAGCCCCCCAATCTGAGTGACTGCGGCCAGTCCCCCAAAGAGGGAAGCAAGGGCAATCTGCTTTTTCCTTGCGCAATACACGCACACGATGGACAAAAGCATGAAGGTGCCGGTGGCCTCCACACAGCTTAGTAAAAAGGTTGGGGGCAGGAGGCAGAAATACCGCACCGCACGGCGGGCGGAGCGTCTGTCCCGGTCGTGGAGCACCAGCTCATAGAGGAACAGGCCGCTGAGAACGGCGTTCACATTGGAAAACAGGAAGCCCGCCCGAATGGAGCTGTTGTAAAAGGGGCTGAACAGGCGGATGAGCAGGGGGTACAGAGGGCCGTAGAGGAGGTTGAGATACTGTCCCTCCACGTCCACGGCGTAGCCTTTGTTGACGATGGAAATATACCGAGGGGCATCGGGGTGGTTGGCCCAGATTTTCTGCACCTCGAAGAAGGTGTCCGTGTAGCCGTTGAAGCGGAGGCTGACCAGATAGGCCAGCACATACATAAGCACCCGTCCCGCAAGGATGAAGAACAGCAGCCGCACGATTTCCAGGGGGCCAACCCGATGGGTGCGGCAGAGCACTTCCTCCTGCTCCTCCCTCTTTTCCAAGAAGGCGGCGCACTGGGGCACAAAGCGGGCGTAGAGCAGACAAAACAGCCCCAGCACCAATCCTCCGTACAAAGCGGATTCCAGATAGGCGGGGGGCTCCAAAACCAGCCAGAGGCCGTAGAGTATGCACAATACGGCCAATGGCGTAACGGTAAATACGGTTTTCAGGGCGGTTTGCCGATTCATGACTCAGCGCAGGGCCTTGGGCTTGCCCAGTATTTCCCCGTACAAAAATCCCTGCACCACGCTTTGGGCGTCAAAGGCCAGCTTGGGCTCCTGTAGAGCAGGCTCCTTTTTCGCCGTCTCCTGAGGGGCTCTGCGCACCTCCACTGCGGCACAGCGTGCCTCGTCGGAAAGAAGACTGCCTTCCTCGTGGGCATGGCCGGAATAGAAGGAGGGGGCAACCACATGGCGGGAATGGGCATGGGGTTCCGCCTTCGCCGGCTCAGGCTTTTTCAGCTCAACAGGCTTTACGCTGGGCTTCACCGTGGGCTGCACAGCGGGAGCAGGCCGAGGAGCGGCGGTCTTGGTGACCGTGGTAGCAGCGGGCGCTTGCTTCTTTTGGGCAGAGGCAGCGCTCTTTTTCTTCTGGGAGGATTTTCCTATGGCAATGACCCCAATGATAAACAGCAGCAGTACAAAGCTGTCCATGGAGGCTTACTTTCCTTCCTTGGGAGCGGCGGCACGGGAGATGGCGGTGCGCATATCCGTGTCGGCGGTTACGTTCTTCATGTTGTAGTAATCCATGATGCCCAGCTTGCCGTCACGGAAGGCCTGAGAGATGGCCAGAGGCACCTCTGCCTCCGCCTCAATGACCTTGGCCCGCATGGCGGCCACCATGGCCTCGTTTTCCTTCTCCTGGGCAACGGCCATGGCGCGGCGCTCCTCGGCCTTGGCTTCGGCAATGCGCTTGTCGGCTTCCGCCTGATCGATCTGAAGCTGAGCGCCTACGTTTCTGCCAACGTCCACGTCGGCAATGTCGATGGAGAGAATCTCAAAGGCGGTACCGGCGTCCAGACCCTTGCTCAATACGGTGCGGGAGATGGAATCGGGGTTCTCCAGCACTTCCTTGTGGCTCTGGGAGGAGCCTACGGTGGTGACGATGCCTTCGCCGATACGGGCGATGATGGTCTCTTCCCCGGCGCCGCCCACCAGACGGTCGATGTTGGCACGGACGGTGACCCGGGCCTTGGCACGC
>CAYUHW010000278.1:0-2635 GCA_964444605.1 uncultured Christensenella sp.
GCGGAGGAGACCTTGTTTACGTTCTGCCCGCCTGCGCCGCCGCTGCGGTAAGTGTCCACCCGAATATCGTCGGGCTCAATCTTTACATCGTTGCTGTCGTCGTCGAAAATGGGGGTGACATCCAAAGAGGAGAAGGAGGTCTGACGGCGGGCATTGGCGTCAAAGGGGGAGATGCGCACCAGACGGTGGACGCCCTTTTCCGCCTTGAGGTAGCCGTAGGCGTTTTCGCCGATGACCTCAAAGGTCACGCTCTTAACGCCGGCGTTTTCACCGGGGAGCAGATCCAGCTCCTTTACCTGCCAGCCCCGCCGATCGCAGTACCGGGAGTACATGCGGTAGAGCATGTCCGTCCAATCCTGAGCCTCCGTGCCGCCGGCGCCGGCGTGAAGGGAAAGGACGGCGTTGCAGGCATCGTACTGCCCCTTAAGGAGCATTTCCAGCCGCAAAGCCTCCACCTTTTTCTGCAGGGCAAGAAGCTCGCTCTTGATTTCGGGGATAAGGCTTTCGTCCCCTTCCTCCTCCGCCATCTCAATGAGCACCTGCACATCCTCCCGCTGGGTGTTGAGCTTCGCCAGCCTATCCAGCTTGTCCTTGAGCACCTTTACCCGCTGGGTAATCTTGTTGGCGTTGTCCACATCGTTCCAGAAGTCCCCTGCGGACATCTGCTCTTCCAGCTCCTTAAGCTCCGCGCGAAGCTCGTCGGGCTTCATCTGGGCATTGGCCTTGGCCAGGGTTTCGCTCAAGGTGCCCAGTGTCATTTTATATTCATCCAAAACAACCATATTGTTACTCCGTTCTGCCGCCGGGCGGCGTATATTGCGCTAAGTTGGGAAAAAGAGACAAGTAGGCAGCCCCGTCAAAGGGGGCAGAATCGTACTAAGGCCGCCAGCACATGCACTTCCTCCCTCAGTTGGTGCTGCGCCCGCAGCAGTTCTTGTATTTCTTCCCGCTGCCGCAGGGGCAGGGGTCGTTGCGGCCGATCTTCGCCCCGCTGGTCTTGCGCATGGGGACACGGGGGCCGTCTCCCCCGGGGGCAATGGGCTTGGCCACCTGCTTGCGCTCCATGGGAGCCTTGCGGACGGTCACCCGCATGAGACTGCGGACGGCCTCCTCCCGAATCTCCCCGACCATGGCGTCGAACATATCAAAGCCCTCGTTGGTGTAGGCCACCACGGGGTCCTTCTGGGCGTAGGCACGCAGACCGATGCCCTGACGAAGCTGATCCATGGCGTCGATATGATCCATCCAGTGGCTGTCTACAGAGCGAAGAAGCACAATGCGCTCCACCTCCCGCAGATCCACATGGTTCTCTGCCAGTTCTCTTTCCTTTTTTTCCAAGCAGGCACTCACAAAGTCTTGGCAGATTTCCGCCGCCTTTTTCTCCGTCAGCCCCTTCACGGGCACATCGGCAAAGAGATCCCTTTGCTCCTGTCCGCACAGCTCGCAAACCTCTCTGGACACCGCCAGCAAATTCCAATCCTCCGCCTTGGAGCCCTGGGGGCAGTAGGCAGACAGGATGCTTTCCAAAGCCGTGTGCATCATGTCCAAAAAGCTGGGATGCATGTCCTCTCCCATAAGCACCTGCCGCCGCTGGCCGTAGATGATGGAACGCTGCTTGTTCATCACATCGTCGTAGCGCAGCACGTTCTTACGGGTCTCAAAGTTGGACATCTCCACCCGCTTCTGGGCGGCCTCAATCTGCTTGGTCACCACGCCGCTTTCAATGGGCACCTCGTCCCCGGGGTTCAGCTTGGACATAAGCCCTTCCAGCCTGTCGCCCCCGAAACGGCGCATAAGGTCGTCCTGCAAGGATACATAAAACCTGGTGGCGCCGGGATCTCCCTGACGGCCTGCACGCCCCCGAAGCTGGTTGTCGATGCGGCGGCTTTCGTGACGCTCGGTGCCCAGAATCATAAGGCCCCCCAGCTCCACCACCTTCTGATGCTCCGCATCGGTTTCCTGCTTAAACTTTTGATAATATTCCCCGTACTTTTTACGGGCGGTCAGGATGGCCTCGTCCTCCGTCTCGGCGTGACCCGTGGCCTCCTCAATCAAATCCTCCTCCAAGCCGTCCCGCATAAGGGCCTGCCGTGCCAGAAAATCCGGGTTGCCGCCCAAAAGGATGTCCGTGCCTCGGCCTGCCATGTTGGTGGCAATGGTGACGGCGCCCAGCTTGCCCGCCTGGGCGACAATCTGCGCCTCCTTGGCGTGGTACTTGGCGTTGAGCACCTGATGGGGCACGCCGCAGCGCTGGAGCATGGCGGACAGATATTCGCTCTTTTCTACGGAGATGGTGCCTACCAGCAAGGGCTGGCCGGTCTTGTGCCGCTCCTGAATGTCCTGCACCACGGCTCTGAACTTTCCTGCCTCCGTGGTGAAGACCACGTCTGCCATATCCTGACGGATGCAGGGGCGGTTGGTGGGCACTTCCACCACGTCCAGCCCGTAAATGGCGGTGAACTCGTCCTCCTCCGTTTTGGCGGTACCGGTCATGCCCGCCAGCTTGTGGAACATGCGGAAGTAGTTCTGGAAGGTGATGGTGGCCAGAGTCTTGTTCTCCTTTTCCACCTTGACCCCTTCCTTTGCTTCCAGCGCCTGATGGAGGCCTTCGGAGTAGCGGCGGCCGATCATGAGG
>CAYUHW010000279.1:0-2621 GCA_964444605.1 uncultured Christensenella sp.
GCCGCCCTGCTGAAGCTCTTTGAGGTGCTCACCGGGGACGAGATTGCCAAGTTCATCAACGACACCTACGAAGGCGCCGTGGTGCCCCTGCAGAACAAGTAACCCTATAAGCGAACTTACAAGGACGGTGAAAGCCGTCCTTTTCTTTATGCTTTTTCGGTCTTTGTCTTTCTTCCCTTCCCTCGTTGCACCGGGCGGGGGAATGTGCTATAATGTAGTATCTATATTTGTGAGGTGTTTGCCATGGCCTATCGTGCCCTGTACCGTACCTACCGTCCCGGGTCCTTTTCCCAGATGGTGGGGCAGGAGCATATCACTGCCATTTTGAAAAATCAGGTGCAGGAAGAGCAGTTGAGCCATGCCTACCTGTTCTGCGGCCCTCGGGGCACGGGAAAAACCACCACGGCCAAGGTTCTTTCCCGGGCGGTCAACTGTTTGCACCCGGTAAACGGGGAACCCTGCGAACAGTGCCAAAACTGTCTTGTGAGCCGGGAACAGAACGCAGACATCATCGAGATCGACGCCGCCAGCAACACGGGCGTGGACAACGTACGGGAGCTCATCTCTCAGGCGCAGTTTGCCCCCCTTCAGCTAAAGAAGCGGGTGTTCATCATCGACGAGGTGCATATGCTCTCTGCCTCCGCCTTCAACGCCCTGCTGAAGACTTTGGAGGAGCCCCCTGCCCACGTGGTCTTTATTCTGGCCACCACGGAGCCCCAAAAGCTCCTGCCCACCATTATCTCCCGCTGTCAGCGGTTCGATTTCCACCGCTTCACCATCGCCCACATCGTAGGCCATCTGCAAAACGTCCTTAAGCAGGCAGGGGCCTCCATTGAGCCTGACGGTCTGCGGATTATCGCCCGTGCGGCAGACGGCGCCATGCGGGACGCCCTGTCCTTGACGGATCAGTGCCTGTCCTTCTGCGGCAGCAAGGTGACAACCAAGGACGTCATGGCGGTGCTGGGCACCATGGATCAGGACTTTTTGTTCACCGTCGCCGAAACCCTCTTTAACGGAGACACCAAGGGCTGTATGCAGGTTGTGGAGCGCATTGCCGCTTCGGGCAGTTCCTTAAACGTGTTTGTTTCCGATTTGTCCGCTCACTTGCGCAATCTTCTGCTGACCAAAAGCTGCGGGGACTGCCAAGACATCTTGGAATGCACCGACGATACCATGGCCCGCTACCAGAAACAGGCCAAGGGGCTGTCTCAGGAGCGTCTGCTCTATGCCTTGGAGCAGCTTATGAGGGCTCAGGGGGAGATGAAGTATTACCCCACCCCCCGCTACATGCTGGAGAGCGTCCTCATGCGCATTGCCTGCCCCCTGGAGGACAAAAGCCCGGAGGCCCTTTTAAGCCGCATTGCCGCTTTGGAGGAGAAGCTGAGAAAGCTGGAAGAGGGGGGGCTGTCCCTTCCTGCCCAAGCGTCTTCCCCCGTGCAAGCGCCTCAGTCTGTGCAAACGCCCCCGCCTGCCCCGGTGCAAACGGCGCAAGCCCCCCAAAAGGCCGCCCCCGAGGACATTCCCCCTTGGGAGGAGGAATATATTCCCGAGGCTCCGCCGGAGGATGGCTATCTCCCCTACCTGCCGGAGGAACCCGCTCCCAAGGCCTCTCCTGCCCCCCGGGTACAGCCCGCTCCCGCAGTGCAGGCGCCTCAGGCGGCATCTGCACCCTCCCCTGCCCCTTCCGCAGGCGGAGAAGCGGCCGCCCTTTGGAAGCAGGTTTTAAACGCCCTGCTGAAGGAAAATCCCATGGTCTACCGCTGTGCGAAGCTGGGGGAGGTCAAAGAGCTGGACGACAGCCGTCTGGTCATCTCCTTTGCCCCTGAGTATGCAGGGAAGCTCAGCGTCATCAACAGCCCCCGAAACCTCTCCGCACTGCAGGGGATTTTGACCCGCCTGAAGCCGGGGGTCACGGCGGTGCTTATGGAGCAGAAGGCCGACCCGGCGGAGCAAAAGCTGCGGGAGCTTTTCGGCGACAAGCTGACTACGAAGTAAAGCGCAAGCAACACAATATAATAGAAAATAAATTTATACAATCGGAGGAAACAACAAATGGCAAAACACGGCGGATACCCCATGGGCATGATGGGCGGCGGCAATATGCAGGCCCTGATGAAGCAGGCGCAGAAGATGCAGGAGAACATGGCCAAGAAGCAGGCAGAGCTCAACGAGCGCACCTTTACGGCCTCTGCAGGCGGCGGCATGGTCACCGCTACGGTATACGGCACCAAAAAGCTGGAGAGCGTTAAAATCGACCCCCAGTGCGTAGACCCCGACGATGTGGAAATGCTGGAGGATCTGGTGCTTTCCGCCATCAACGCCGCCATCGATGAGGCCGGCGCCGCCATGGAAAGCGAAATGGGCAAGCTGACGGGAGGACTGAACCTGGGCTTCTAAGGCCGGGGAAACGGTATGGCCATAGAGTCCATTGAAAAACTGACCACCCAGCTTAGCCGCCTGCCGGGCATCGGGCGCAAAACCGCCCAGCGGCTGGCCTACCATCTGCTGGGTGTGCCCAAGGAACAGGCGCAGGAGCTGGCCCAAGCCATTTTGCAGGCACGGGAAAAGGTGCACTGCTGTCCCCAGTGCGGCACCTATACAGACAAGGAAAAGTGCGAGCT
>CAYUHW010000280.1:0-2614 GCA_964444605.1 uncultured Christensenella sp.
AATACAGGTTGCGCTCCAGGTTGGTGCCGTCCACAATGTTCAAAATGGCATCGGGACGCTGCTCAATCAAATAGTTGCGGGCGACCACTTCCTCCAAGGTATAGGGGGACAGGGAGTAAATGCCCGGAAGATCCATGATGATGACGTTGTCATGCTTCTTCAGCCGCCCTTCCTTCTTCTCCACGGTGACGCCGGGCCAGTTGCCCACAAACTGGTTGGAACCCGTCAAGGCGTTGAACAGGGTGGTTTTACCGCTGTTGGGGTTCCCCGCCAGAGCAATCTTAATCTGTTTGGTTTCCATTTTCTATACTCCTATGCTGTATTCTGACTTTCTTTGTATTACGCTTTTTGCCCTCCCGCGGCTCTCCCTTAGCACGGTCGTCCCGCAGGATTCAATGGCTCTAATTATAGTTTGTCATCTCTAACCGGTGGACAAAAAAATTATTCTACTTCGATCATTTCCGTGTCCGCCTTGCGCAGGCTCAGTTCATACCCCCGCACGGTGATTTCCATTGGATCTCCCAGAGGGGCTACCTTCCGCACATACACCTGCACGCCCTTGGTGATGCCCATGTCCATAATGCGCCGCTTCACGGGGCCCTCCCCATGGAGCTTGACTACCTTTGCCGTTTCTCCGATTTTAACTTCCCTCAGTGTTTTCATTGCCTCGTCCTTTCTGGTTGCAGTGTGTCCTTGTGTTGTATCTTTATATCATAATCCTGCGTGCCATCTCGCTGCTGATGGCCACGCGGGACTCCTTGACCTTGACGATTACGTTGCCTCCCAGGGCCGATACCACCGTTACGGTGCTCCCGGGCACAAAGCCCATGTCCTCCAGATGCTTCTTTACTTCGGGGCTTCCCCCTACCCGGCGCACCAGATTCTCTTCCCCCATGGGGGCCAGTGTCAACGGCATCATGTTCTTCTCCTTTCGGCGGTTGCCTGTCTCCGCCTGCCTCACTCGGTTAGTGTTCCTTAACCGTGTGATAGTTTAACATCTCTAACCGCATATGTCAATCCCCAAATTCATATTTTTTGCCTTGCTTTTTTCGGCTCCGTATGATACCGTACTATAATAGAGTTTTACGTAAGGGAAAGGACGATTGCATATGAAAATCTTGCGGGCGGCGGAAGATTATCTGGAGGCCATGCTTATAATGCGCAACCGCCGGGGGTATATTCGCTCCATCGATATAGCCCAATATCTGGGCGTGACCAAGCCCAGCGTCACCTACACCACCAAGCGCCTGCGGGAGAATGGCTACATCACCATGGACGCCGACGGGCTCATTACCCTTACCTCCGCAGGGGAAGCCATTGCTGCCTCCATGCTGGACAGGCACAAGACCCTGACAGGGTTTCTCATGGCCTTGGGAGTTGATGAGGAGACGGCGGAAATGGATGCCTGCAAAATGGAGCACGACATCAGCCAGAAGACCTACGAGGCCATCTGCCGCCACGCCTTCCAAAATACCGATGTTACCCCCGTGGAGCCCCTCCCCAGTAAGCCCGAAGCTGAGAAAGAGGCGTAATTTAAACGCACAGCCTAAGCCCCTGTATGCACGCAGGGGCTTTTTGTGACCTCATACAGCCTGTATGCATACTCTGTCAGTAGGGGCATGGCCCCAAACTATGCAGAAAGAGGTATGAACATGGCCACCCAAATCACCAATCAAGCCACTTTGACCTACCAATACGGCACCTCCACGGCATCCGCCGCCTCCAACATTGCCACCGCCACCCTGCAGGATCCCTTGACCTTAACCAAGTCCGCTTTGGACGCAGGCTATCGGGCGGGAGAGGACATCACCTATATTCTCACCGCCGCCAACACCAGCGCCAGCGCCCTGACCAACCTGACCCTGCGGGACAATCTGGGAGCCTACACCCCTGTTGGCGGCACGGCCGCAGTAACGCCCCTTACCTATACGGGGCCCGCCCAGCTATATATCAACAACGTGCTCTCCGGCACCTTGACCCCTGCGGTCAGTGCCGAGAGTCTGACCTTTACCATTCCCTCTCTGGGAGCGGGAAGCACCGCCATGGTGCTGTACAAGGCCCGCCCCAATGCAACCGCACTGCAGGGGGCAGAGGACAGCTTAACCAACACCGTCACGGCCACCGCCACGGGTTTGACCCAATCCGTTTCCGCTTCCTATACTCTCAATTCCCTGCCCTATGCCAACGTCAGTATTCTCAAGGCCATGTCCCCCGCCGTGATTACTGACGGGGACACCATCACCTACACCTTCACCTTGAGCAACAGCGGCAACACGGCGGCTACGGGGGTGGTGCTGACGGATGTGTTCTCCCCTGCCCCCTCCAACTTGACGGTCTCCGTCAACGGCACGGCGCTCACCGCCGCCGACTACGCCTATACAGGGGGCGTGCTGACCCTGCCCGCCGCCGGCTCTGCCTATGCTTTGAGCGTGCCGGCCGCCGCCTTTAGCCAGGACAGCACCACCGGCGCCGTCACCGTCACCCCCGGGGTTACCACCGTGGTGGTGACCGGCACGCTGTAAGGGCGGCGTAAAGGCCGAGAGCGATTTTGGGGAGCGGGGGAAGGGAAGTGCAGGGCGGTTCGCCGAGGCAAAGCCCCGGGGCTGCCGCAGGC
>CAYUHW010000281.1:0-2603 GCA_964444605.1 uncultured Christensenella sp.
GTTCAGAATGTTGCAGCCCTCCCGTCCCAGCATGTCCTTGGCAAAGGTCTGGGTGGGGATGAGGGTGCCCAGGAAGTTCAGATTGAACACGAAGCCTACGCCGCTTTCTTCCAAATCGAAGAAGCTCTTGGTGTCGGCATCCAGATCGCCCAGCTCAAAGTATTCCTTATCGGTGGTTGCCCGGGGGTTGTTGCCGCCTGCGCCGTTGATGAGGATGTCGCAGAGCCCCAAATCCTTGAGGATGGCCTGATGGGCGTCCTCACAGCTAACCTTCTCCAGCACGTTGCAGCGGTAGGCACGGGCCACGCCGCCCTCGGCACGGATTTCTGCGGCTACCTTCTCGGCAGCGGCTTCGTTCAAATCCAGTACGGCTACCTTGGCGCCGGAAGCGGCCAGAGCCTTGCTGAACATGCTGCACAGTACGCCGCCGGCACCGGTGACGACCGCAACTTTACCAGTCAGATCCGTATTAAGAGGCAGTTTCATAATCAATACATTCCTTTCTAATGTTTTGGTGAACGCAACAGGCTATATTGCGTTTAAAATCCTGTTTCTCCCCAAGGCAGCTTGCAAACAGCCGGAGGGAGACTTATGGGGAACCCTGAAGCGGTTATAGGAGCCCCTTTGCCATCAAGTCTTCCAAGACTTGGCCTACGCCGTCCTCCCCGTGATGGGGGGCAATCCTCCTGGCGGCGGCCTTGACAACGGATTCCCCGTTCTCCATGGCCACCCCCAGACCGGCGGTTTCAATCATGGTCAAATCGTTGAGACCGTCTCCAAAGGCAATGCTCTCCTCTACGGCAATGCCCAAACGGGCGCACAGAGCCTTAATGGCGTCTCCCTTGTTGGCGGCGGGAGCGTTGAGCTCCACGTTGTTGCCCAGGGCGGAGCATACGTTTAAGTCCGGGAACAGGGCCTCCATCTCCGGCAGACGGGCAATGCGCTCCTCCACCGTGGGGAAGAAGAACTGAATCTTCTGCACATCCTTTCCCTGCTCCTTGAGGAAAGCCTTCAGTTCCGGCACAGGCTTGCGCAGATCCAGAAGCATCCTTAAAACATGCTCGTTCTTTGCATATTGGGGGCAAAGGTCATAGAGCCTTTTTGTCATATAGCCCCAGTTCTCCATGTAGCAGTCATAGATTACCGGGAGCTTGTCCAGCTCCGTCATGACCTCGATGGCTCTTTGGTTGGAGATCTCCGCCCGATAGAGCACCTCTCCCGTCTGCCTGTCCTGCACCTGCGCCCCGTTGATGGTGATGGCGTAGCGGAGGAAGGGCAAGGAGCGCACGGCCTCGGGCATACCCTCAAAGAAGCGGCCGGTGGTGGGCACGATGTAAGCCCCCCTCTCCGCCGCGGCGAAGAGGGCAGCTTTGTTTCGAGGGGTCAGCTCTTTTTTCTCGTTGAGCAGGGTGCCGTCAAGATCCAGAGCAATGAGCTTATACATACAGGGACGTCCCTTATGCGTTGTAGGTGGAAGCGGAGGTGTTGCCGCCGTGACCCGTCCAGTTGGTGTGGAAGAATTCGCCGCGGGGCGCATCCAGCCGCTCGTAGGTGTGGGCGCCGAAGTAGTCACGCTGAGCCTGCAGGAGGTTGGCGGGAAGCTTCTCGGTGGTGTAGCCGTCAAAGTAGCTCAGAGCGGAGGAGAAGGCGGGCATAGGAATGCCGTGCTTCACGGCCTCGCTGACCACGTTCCGCCAAGCGGGCACCAGCTTCTGGATGGTCTCCTTGAAGTAGGGATCCAAAAGCAGGTTGGCAAGCTCGGGATTCTGGTCATAGGCTTCCTTGATCTTGCCCAGGAAGACGGAACGGATGATGCAGCCGCCCCGCCACATGAGGGCGATGCCGCCGTAGTTCAGATTCCAGCCGTAGTTCTTGGCCGCAGCACGCATGAGGGTGTAGCCCTGGGCGTAGGAGATAATCTTGGAGGCATACAGCGCCTTGCGGATGTCCTCAATGAAAGCGGCTTTGTCGCAGTCGATAGCATGGTCGGCGGCGGGGAAGAGCTTGGAGGCTTCCACACGCTCGCTCTTCATGGCGGAGAGGCAGCGGGCAAACACGGCTTCGCCGATGAGGGTCAGGGGCACGCCTTCGTCCAGAGCGGCCATGGCCGTCCACTTGCCGGTGCCCTTCTGGCCTGCGGTGTCCAGAATCTTGTTGACAATGGGCTCTCCGTCGGTGTCCTTATAGGCAAGGATGTCCCGGGTAATCTCAATGAGGTAGCTGTCCAGCTCGGTGTTGTTCCACTGAGCAAAGACCTCGTGCATTTCGTCGGCGCTCATGCCCAGACCGTCCCGCATAAGCTGGTAAGCCTCGCAGATGAGCTGCATGTCGCCGTACTCGATGCCGTTGTGCACCATCTTGACAAAGTGGCCTGCGCCGTCTTCGCCAACCCAGTCGCAGCAGGGGGAGCCGTCCTCCACCTTGGCGCAGATGGCCTGGAAGATGGGCTTTACATGGGGCCATGCAGCGGGGGAGCCGCCGGGCATCATGCTGGGTCCCTTCAGGGCGCCCTCTTCGCCGCCGGAAACGCCGGTGCCTACATACAGAAGGCCCTTGCTCTCCACATACTTGGTGCGGCGGATGGTGTCGGGGAAGTGGGAGTT
>CAYUHW010000282.1:0-2569 GCA_964444605.1 uncultured Christensenella sp.
ATGTTGTACCAGGCGTATAAATCCAAAGCTGGAGCAAAATGCAGTATACCGAGGAGAAGTCCGCCGCCAGCAGGGACAGCGCCGTCATGCCAAGGAGTACCAGCACCGCCGTCAGGCGGGCAAAGAGGGTCTTTTCCAGCCCCTTCCACAACCGCACCCCGGCCGAAAGAATGAGGTACACCACGCACACCCGAATGCCCTGAAAGGCGCTGGCCACCAGGGGCAAGGACAAGAAGGCGTCAAAGAACAAAGAGACAAGATACATAATAACAAAGGAGGGCAGACACACCCCCGCCGTTGACAGCAGCGCCCCCCAAAAGCCGCCCACCTTATAGCCCACATAGGTGGCGCCGTTGATGGCCGCAGGCCCCGGGGTAGACTCGGCTATGGCGGTCATGTTCAAAAATTCCTCTTCGCTCAGCCACCCTCTTTTGTCTACGCACTCATTCTCCAGCAGTGCCAGCATGGCGTAGCCCCCGCCGAAGGTGAAGGCGCCAATCTTTAAAAATGTGAAAAACAGCGTCCATACAACCATATTCCCCGCCTCCTTTGTATACGGAAAATGCCAGTCGGCGACTGGCATTTTATGTTCCTCGCTTTTATGCCTTACTCCACGCTCATGCGCAGGGTGTAATAATACTTCCCCTTCAAAGCGGAGCGGAAGCCCGCCACCAGGGTTCCTCTGTACTGGTTGGCGATGGTGGTGGAGTGAATCACAAAATCGTTGCCGATGTAGAACATAATGTGCCCGATCTTGTTGTTGCCTCCGCTGACCAAAAAGACCAGGTCTCCCCGCTGAAGCTGTTTCAAGTCGTCAAAGGTGCGCACATACCGGCTCAGGGATTTGAAGGTAATCTTCTTTCCCTCCTTCTCCCACCACAGGGTCTCCACATTGCTCAGTCCGGCCGCCGTGCGCTCCTTCATCAGGGTCTTCTGCCCCTTCTTGTCCTGCACGCCGGAAGCCCGCAAGCTCCAGCAGACGATGCCCGAGCAGTCATAGCTGCCGTCCCCCGTCCGCCGAATGTTGTTGTAGGGCGTGCCCAAGCGGTCATAGATGTGGCTGATGAGCACTTCCTTCAAATAGGCCGTGTAATCCGTTATCTCCGGGGTGATGCGGCGGGCGCAGTCAAACCAGGAGCCCTGCACGGACTCGGAGAAGTTCTCCATAACGGTGATGTACCCGTCCTTCACCAGCAAAAGCCTGTCCTCACCCAGATACAGCCCGCAGCCGGTGATATAGCCGGAGTATTTTCCCCGATACACCACCTCCACGTTGGGCTGAATGGCGGTTTCCCCTTCCGTGTCGCTGAAGAAGACAATGTCCCCCCGCTCAAGGGCCTCTATATCGTCGATATACGCCCACTGGGTGGGGGATTCCTTGTAGAGCACCAGCTCCCCGGTGGTGTTGAAGAGCTTAAAGAGGAGGGAATTGTACACATCGCTCTTGTAGAAGCGGGGGTACAGGGTATCGTTGCCCAGATCCTTGGTAAAGTGCAGGTAGTAGCCGGGATTAAAGCACAGACCGTAGCGGCTGAGTCCCTCGTACAGCAGGGATTCCGTATCCGCCGCCGGCAGTCCTTCCTGCCCCTCCAGCTCGGCGGTAAGGTTCTCCATGGAGAATTCTCCCGTCAGGCTCTTCTTGCTTAAAATGCTTCTGGCCTCCTCAAAGGACAAGGGCTGAAGCTGGGCTCTGTCCACAAAGCCGAAGACCCCGTTTTCGTCCCGCACATACACGAACTGCTCGTCATAGCCGCCCAAAATGCGGCACAGGCCGTAGCTGACCTGATCCAGCACCTCGCACGCCTTCTCGCTGTCCGGCTCCTCAAACACAGGCACACCCGGGCGGCACATCATGGCAAAGCCGCTGACCTCTCCCTGAGAAATCAGCACGGACTCCGTGGTCTTCTCTACGGGAATGTACCCTTCCTGCCCCTCCAGCTCGGCGGTAAGGTTCTCCATGGAGAATTCTCCCGTCAGGCTCTTCTTGCTTAAAATGCTTCTGGCCTCCTCAAAGGACAAGGGCTGAAGCTGGGCTCTGTCCACAAAGCCGAAGACCCCGTTTTCGTCCCGCACATACACGAACTGCTCGTCATAGCCGCCCAAAATGCGGCACAGGCCGTAGCTGACCTGATCCAGCACCTCGCACGCCTTCTCGCTGTCCGGCTCCTCAAACACAGGCACACCCGGGCGGCACATCATGGCAAAGCCGCTGACCTCTCCCTGAGAAATCAGCACGGACTCCGTGGTCTTCTCTACGGGAATGTACCCCGTGGTGCCGTCAAAGGCGGCCATGACATGGTAGAAGGCCGTGCCGTCGGCGTCCTCCGCCGTACCCAGCACAATCAGCTCCCGAATCTTCCGATAGGTAACGTCGTTCTCCGCCTCTTCATAAAATTCGCAGGTGGTGTCCGTATACAGCTTTGCAGAGCTTCCCTTCATGGCCACCATGGGCAGATTGTCCCGATCCCCAAAGAGAATCTCATAGCGGGCATCCTCCTCAGGAGCCTTCTCCTCATAGCTGTCTGCCAGCATGGCCTCACGATCCCGAGGGGTGGGGGTGGGACTGGGG
>CAYUHW010000283.1:0-2522 GCA_964444605.1 uncultured Christensenella sp.
GTGATGCGCTTTCTCTGAGAAGAGAGGAAAAGGGCTTTTTCGTGTCCTTCAGCGGGAATAATGGTTTTCCTCTGCTGATAATAGGCCCAAAGAGCATCCTTAACTTCCGAACCAAAGGAAAGCTGCTCCTGAGATCCGCCCTTACGGGTAACGAGAAAGGTATTGGTGTTAAAGTTTACTTCCTCCATGTTTATGCCTACCAACTCGGTAATGCGGATGCCTGTTCCCAGAAACAGAGTGAGGATGGCGGAATCACGAAGTTGCATCCCGGTGGCTTTGCGGTATTTCTGCTGGCGTTTTGTCAAGCCTTGCCCGTCTTCGGCAATATCCAGCAAATCCGCCACTTCGTTGGCTTCCAGACGAACAATGGCTTTTTCGTGCAGCTTGGGCGCATCCACCAAAGCGGCAGGGTTTTGAGAAATCATTCCCTTTTTATGATAGTACTTAAAGAAAGAGCGGATGGCGGAAAGCTTGCGAGCCTTTGCCTTTTCGCTGTTCTCCCGCTCCGTATCGTTCCGTTCATAGAGGGATACATAGGAAAGATACTGCTCTATGTCTAAGGGCGTAATTATTTCCAAATCCTGCAGGGTGAGGGAGAGAAGCTCCCGCTCGTGGAAAGCTGGCAATTCCTTCACTACAAAAGTAAAGAAGCCTTGCAAATCCACGGCATAGGCATAGCGGGTCAGCACACTGGTTTGACTTTCCTTGCCGCGAAAATAGTATTCGGCGAAGGGGGGCAATGTTTTAACCAGCTCACGGAGTTTGAGAGTGTAGTCTTTGTTCTTTTGTGCGTAGAAATCGTTCATGTCTTTAGTATACACCAATCTTTTCGTTAAACACAAGTTTAACGAAAAGATGTTTACAAAAAAGTCATTTTTCCCACATGATTGCGTGAATCTGCGAGTTTGGACGCTTTTTGTCCATGACTTCAGCCAAATCCTTTTGAATCATTTGGTTTTGCCGTACGGCTATTTTTTGGGACTCTTCAGGACCTTTCATCTTCATGGTCTTTGATGAAGATTTCGAAGATTCTGCAGACGCTTCGCCTGCGCACATGCGCATATACATTCTTGTTGCGCGTTGTCAATTGCGATTCGTGTACGCATTGCGCGGCAGGTTGCTATTAAAAATATTCTTTCGGATGACTCTGTTCTTTTTCCTTTTCAGATTCAGGTTTAATTTTGTATAACGAAACTGCTTGTATTGCATATTTAAATAATATATAAAATAAGCGCATCCCGAATGGAATACGCTTGAAAGGTTTTTATAATGAATTTACTTTTGCATGGCTTTGATGGCGCCCCGCGCCAGTGCATCGCAACGGTTGTTATATTCGTTATCCGCATGCCCCTTTACCTTGTGAAAGGTTACGGTGTGCCGATTCATTAGGGATAACAGAGACTGCCACAGATCCTGATTTTCTACAGGGGATTTGGAAGCGGTCTTCCAGCCGTTTCTCTGCCAGTTGGCCAGCCATTTTTTTTCGACCGCATTGCATAGATACGCACTGTCTGTATAGATATCTACCAAACAGGGCTCTTTTAGAATAGAAAGGGCGGATAACGCCGCTTGGATTTCCATTCGGTTGTTGGTTGTTTGAGGCTCTCCACCGGACATTTCCTTTTTATGCTGTCCATACATAAGAACGCAGCCCCAGCCCCCGGGACCGGGGTTGCCGGAGCAGGCGCCATCGGTATAAATCGTAACCTGTTTCATGCCACCAAGCCTTCCGTTAATGTTTTGTAGGCCACCAGCACCGCAATTTGCGTGTGCTTCAGGACGGCGGCACATTCCGTTGCGCCTATTGTAGCATCTTTTTGAAGAAAAGTCGAGAGGGCAGATTGGGCTTCGGCTATATAAGTGCAAAAAGCCTCCAAGGGCTGTGTCTGGCCGTGGGGGCGCAAGACGGACTCAGCTTGGGTCAATGTCTCCAGCCATTGATTTAATTGCTCTCTGGCTACCTGGACGGACAGATTTTCTCGGTCGAAGCGGAGGGCATAATCCGTTAGCAGTGCCGGGAGCTCGCAAGCAATATTCAAGGCGGCTTCAATAGCCGCCAGTTCCTTCTCCTCGCCGGTTAAACGGCACTTAAGACCCGCCAGGTGGAAATTATAGGGAGCAGCCGTAAAACCGCTTTCCACAATCTGTTTCTGTACCAAAAGCAGGCTTTCCTGATCCCCATATCCTGCTGCCAGCAAGCGAATCCGTCCTTCTGGGTCCGTATACAAATACCCGGCGGCTCCCATGGACTGAATGTAGGCACTTTGGTCGGCGGCTTCCTTGGCGTCCGTGAAGGTGCCCATTTCAAGCAGATACCAACTGGATTGTGAAAGTTCCCATTCCACGGTCTTGACAGTATGTTCGGGAGCAGGACTGCCGGTAACGGTGCTCATGGCCTCTGCCGCTTTTGGCGTTTCAGTGGGTGACACAAAGTTCATGACTGCCTCTGCCGCAGGGGCAATGTAGTTTTCTGCAATATTTTGGCCGAAAGAAGAGGAGCATAAAAGGAAAATCCCCAGGAT
>CAYUHW010000284.1:0-2521 GCA_964444605.1 uncultured Christensenella sp.
CCACCAGAGGATAGCCTTCGGAGTCCACACGGATGATATCTGAATCATTGAGGGTGACCTCAGCCGTCATCTGCAGATTAACAGCACCGGCCAGCACGCAGCCGTTCTGATGATCCACCTGATTGCCGCTGATTTCCGTACGGCCCGGGGCTGAGAAATAAAATCTTTGCTTCATAGGTAATGCCTCCTGATTTTACAAAGAGGCGCACGTCCATGCGCCTCTTACTGCAGTATTCAAACAACCGCGAGATGCTTTGGGATTTCGGCCTTATGCTTGCAAAAGCCAAGACCGCTTGCATTGTACCATGCCGGCTTTTCCTTTGCAACCGAAAGTTCCCGTCTGCCTTTTCTTACTTCTTCTGGACATACTTCAAGCAGTCGATGGTAACGGCCGCAAGAATGATGATGCCGGAGAAAACGAACTGGAGGTTGGTGTCCACGCCAAGAACGGTGAGGGAGTAGGTCAGTGCCGTAAAGATGAGCACGCCCACCACGATGCCGGAGATCTTGCCGATACCGCCGCTGAAGGAGATGCCGCCCACAACGCAGGCCGCAATGGCGTCGGTTTCCCAGCCCTGTCCGTAGGACGCGGAGCCGGAGCCGACCATACGGATGCACTCCAGCCAAGCGCCGAAGCCGTAAAGAATACCGGCAATGGCGAAGGCCGTAACGGTTACCTTGAACACGTTGATACCGGAGGCCGCCGCCGCTTCGGCGTTGCCGCCTACGGCGTACATGTTCTTACCGAGTCTGGTCTTATTCCACACAAAGTACATGATGATGATGACCGCCACTGCCCAAAGAATGATGGTGGGGAAACGGCCGATCTTAGGCATAATCATCTTGGGGATGGCCACCTCAATGGCACCGAAGGACACGCCCTTGGTGGCAAAGGTCATAAGCCCGAACATAATCAGCATGTTGGCCATGGTGGAAATGAAGGGGTGAATCTTAAACTTTGCAGTAAAGAAGCCTGCAATGGACGAGAAGGTGGTGGTGATTACGCAACAGACCACCAGCGCTAAGAGCACCCGCACTCCCACAGGTATGCCGGTGAAGTCCAGCACGTGACCAAAGAGGGCGCCGGTATTGATTCCCTTGTGCATAATCATGGTGCAAAGAACCATGCTGGTGCCTACCATACGTCCTACGGACAGGTCGGTGCCGCCCAGCAGAATGAGGCCGCCGACGCCTAAGGCAAGGAACATACGGGGAGAGGCCGCCTGAAGGATGTTCAGGATGTTGTTCAAGGTCAGCAGGTTGGTCTTCTTCACCACAGGCGCCAAGATGCAGAGCATGACGAAGACGCAGACGATAACGATGTACAAGCCGTTGGTCAGGAAGAACTGTCTGGTGTTGAAGGTGTACTTGTAGTTCTCCCAGGACTGCTTGAGCTTTTCTCCCTGGGTAAAGTGGGACAGCCGCAGCAAATCAATCAGATGATAGCGGTAGGCAAAGGCGTTGTGCTGGCGATCCTTGATTTCCTGCAGGGTGGATTCGTGCTTGAGCTTGGCATCGAACTGCCTGTTTTTGTAGACATACTTTTCGTCCTTAATTTCGCCCTTGTCCGTGAGCTTAGCCAGTTCCTGCGTATGCTGACGTTTCATCTCCTCCAGCTCCGAAGCATACCGAGTCTCCTCGGCTTCCTTCTGCAGTTTACAGGAGGCGGCTACGGGCTCATAATACTGGCTGTCGAAGTTCTTATCCAGATACTCCACCGCCGAACGAATGAGCTCGTTGATCTTGGCTTTGTTCTGTTTTTCTACTTCCTTTGCCTTGGCCAGCTTCTTTTTGTCCTCGGCAATGAGCGCCTTCTTCTCTTCTTTAGAGTAATTGGCGTTCTCCCTGATGATGGCCATGTGGCTGTTCAGGGCAATAATCCGATCCGTACCGTCGGCACGAAGGGCATTGATCTGCTCCTGAATGCCGCCTACGAAACTGTCGATAGGCGCCAGCAACTGCTGTTCTTCCTCATAGGTGAGGATTCTTTTTTTCGTATCCATCTTTCCTTACTCCTCCTCTCAAAGGTATTTGGCACTGAGCCGCAAGAGCTCTTCCTGATTGGCTTCCTTAGTGTCTACAATGCCGGCCAGCCGCCCGTTGGACATGACGCCGATGCGGTTGGTAATGCCCAAAATTTCCGGCATCTCGGAGGATACCACGATGATGGTTTTGCCCCGCTTGGCCATTTTGACAATCAGCTCGTAGATTTCGTACTTGGCGCCCACGTCGATACCCCGGGTAGGCTCGTCCAGAATGATGATGTCCGGGTCGTTGAGCAGCCACTTGGCGATCACGATCTTCTGCTGGTTGCCGCCGGAGAGATTTCCGGTGATCTGGTTGACGGACGGCGTTTTGATGTTCAACTTGTCCACATATTCCTGCGCCGCCGCCTGTGCCTTGCTCTTGCTGTACAGGCCGTTTTTCAGCAGCTTTTTGATGGCCACCATGCCGATGTTGTCATTCACCGTGCCGCTGAGGTTCAAGCCGGTCACCTTCCGGTCCTCGGTGATGAGGGCCA
>CAYUHW010000285.1:0-2518 GCA_964444605.1 uncultured Christensenella sp.
ACTATATCCTTACCGGGGTCCATGCCTGCGATTATTCCGATGCTTCGGGCACCCTTCTGCTGGACGTAGAGCACAAGTGCTGGTCCAAGGAGATGCTGGATGTCTGCGGAATCTCCCAAGCACAGCTTCCCCGCCTTTTTGAAAGCTACGAGTGCATCGGCACCCTCAGGCCCGCCATAGCCGACCGACTGGGACTGCGCCCTCAGGTGAAGGTGGCGGCGGGAGCCGGGGACAATGCGGCGGCGGCCGTAGGCACGGGCACCGTGGGAGAAGGGGGCTGCACCGTTAGCTTGGGTACCTCCGGCACGGTGTTCATCTCCTCCAAGGCCTTCGGGGTAGACAAGCACAACGCCCTCCACGCCTTTGCCCATGCCGATGGGGGCTGGCACCTCATGGGCTGTATGCTGTCGGCGGCCTCCTGCAACCGTTGGTTCTGCGAGGACATTCTTTGCACGGAGGACTTTTCTGCGGAGCAGGCTCAAATCCAAGAGGAAAAGCTGGGAGAAAACCACGTTTTCTTCCTGCCCTATCTCATGGGTGAGCGGAGCCCCATCAACGATACCAACGCCCGAGGCACCCTTATAGGCATGACCATGGACACCTCCAGAGCCGACCTTGTGCAGGCAGTGCTGGAAGGGGTGGCCTTTGCCCTGCGGGACAGCGTGGAAGCGGCTCGGGATCTGGGCATAAAGATCCCCGCCTGCAAGCTCTGCGGCGGCGGAGCCAAGAGTCCCCTGTGGCGGCGGATTATGGCCAACGTGCTGAACATGCGGCTGGAGCTCCCCCTCTCTGAGCAGGGGCCGGGCATGGGCGGCGCCATGCTTTCCATGGTAGCCTGCGGTGCCTACGAAACGGTTCAGGATTGCTGCCATGCGCTGGTGTCTGCGGCGGCCGTAGTAGAGCCGGAGCCTGCGCTGGCGGCAAAGTACGATAAACGGTATCGGCAGTTCAAGAAAATTTATCCCGCCTGCAGGGATCTGTTCCCTGAACTCTTATAAGATTCATGGAGGGCGCTATGAAAATTTACTCGGTGTATGACGAAGCATTCAAGGCCTACGGGCAGGTAGTGCAGGGTCTGGAGGAAGCGGCAAAGGAGATTTTGGAAGCCCTGGCCGCTACGCCCCTTCCCGAAGGCACGGGCTATGTGCCTGAGGAAGAGAAACTGCAGGAACTTCCGGCCGCAATAGAGCTTTCGGAGCATTGCTTCGGCGGCATGCCCGTTCAAATGGGCTGGTGCAACGGACACAATACCAAACTCAACTGCCTTGAATACCATCGGGACAGCGAGTTTAATTTGGGCACGGAGGATTTTATTCTTCTGCTTGCCCGTCAGGAGGAGATTGAGAACGGCCTTTTGGACACCGCCAAGGTCAAGGCCTTTCAGGTGCCCGCAGGGGTTCTGGTGGAGGTCTTTGCCACCACCCTCCACTATGCGCCCTGCCACCTGGATAAAACCAAGGGCTTTCGGGTGCTGGTGGCATTGCCCCAGGGCACCAATACTGAAAAGCCCCTTCTCTCCATGAAAACGGCGGAGGACAAGCTCCTTTGGGCAAAGAACAAGTGGCTGCTGGCCCACAAGGACTCTGCCGAAGCCGCACAGGGCGCCTATGTGGGGCTGACAGGAGAGAATATCGACATTGCCGACTGCCTTTAAACAGGATTGCATCATAAAAATTAAAAGGAGAACCGTTGTATGAAAAACATTCCCGAAGTCAAGCTGGGCATCGTAGCCGTATCCCGTGACTGCTTCCCCATTGCCCTCTCCACTCAAAGAAGAAAGAACATTGCCGCCGCCTACGGCGAAGGACTGTATGAATGCCCCATTACCGTGGAAAACGAGAAGGACGCCCTGCAGGCCATAGAGGACGTAAAGGCCCACGGGGTCAATGCTCTGGTGGTGTTCTTGGGGAACTTCGGCCCCGAAACCCCCGAGACCCTTCTGTGCAAACACTTTGACGGCCCCGTCATGTACGCAGCCGCCGCCGAGGGGGACGGTGATATGATCAACGGCCGCGGCGACGCCTACTGCGGCATGCTCAACTGCTCCTACAATCTGGGCATGCGCCATCTGAAGGCTTACATCCCCGAGTATCCCGTGGGCACGGCAGAGGAGATTGCCGCCATGATGCGGGACTTTGTCCCCGTAGCCCGGGGCATTCTGGGGGTAAAGAGCCTGAAGGTCATCACCTTCGGCCCCCGTCCTCAGGATTTCTTCGCCTGCAACGCCCCCATCAAGGGCCTGTACGAGCTGGGCATCGAGATCGAGGAGAACAGCGAGCTGGATCTGCTGGTTGCCTACAAGAACCATGCCAACGATCCCCGCATTCCCGAGATCTGCGAAGACATGAAGAAGGAAATGGGCGAAGGCAAGTACTACGAAGACCTCAACGCCCGCATGGCTCAGTTCGAACTGACCCTGCTGGATTGGGCTGAGGAGCACAAGGGCGCGCGCAAGTATGTGGCCTTTGCCAACAAGTGCTGGCCCGCCTTCCCGTCCCAGTTCGGCTTCGAGCCCTGC
>CAYUHW010000286.1:0-2509 GCA_964444605.1 uncultured Christensenella sp.
ATGAAGGGTCTGTATCCCGCTACCTATGATGCTCTCGTTGACGTCATCGTAAACGGCAACTGGGACAACTACAAGGGCAAGATCGTTTCCCTGGGTCTCGTTTCTGCCGATCCTACCGCCAACTACGTCCAGATTCCCTTTGAGAACACCCAGTGGGCCGACGGCTTCACTCAGGACGACTATAAGGCTCTGGTAGAGAAGATGTTCAACGGCGAAGTTTCCGTTTCCAACGACATCTCCGCTATGCCCGCCACCACCAACGTGGCCGTGGAAGAGCTTGGCAACCTGAAGTAAGATATCTTACAAGCCAACAAAAGAGGCGGGTTTCCGCCTCTTTTTTCGTACCTTTTTACAGGGTGCGCCGCTGTTCTTGCACGATGGGAAGCAGAAAGGCCTGCTTGGGCAGGCCGTCTTTTCCGCCGAATTTTTTTAAAAAAACTTTTTGTTTCTTTGCAACATTTTCCTTCCCCCATGTGTATATAGGGCAGAAGGGCAAAAACAAGCCCCACAAAAAATGAACTTAAGGAAAGGAACTTACCACCATGAAAAAGAGTATCGCTCTCCTTCTCAGCCTCCTGATGCTTCTCACCTTCGCCGCCTGCACCGTCGAAACCAAGGACAGCAACCCCGCCGAAGAACCCAACCTGCCCAACCCCTTCACCGAGTACGCCACCATGGAAGAAGCCGCCGCCGCTGTAGGCTTCAGCTTCACCGCTCCCGCCTCTCTTCTTAATTCCGACGCCGTCCTCTACCGGGTATCCGCGCAGGATCAGCTTCTTGAAATCGTCTACACCCTTCAGGGCACCGAGGTCGCCCGCATCCGCATGGCATTGGGCACTGAGGACATCAGCGGCGACTACAACGAGTACGCCAGCGTCACCACCCTGGAAGTAAACAACCTGACGATCACCTGCAAGGGCAACGGGGACAGCATCTCCACCGCCCTCTGGACCGACGGCACTTACACCTACGCCCTGTCCGCTTCCAAAGCCATGACCGCCGAGGAGGTACAGGCCCTGGTATCTTTTATGAACCCTGCCGACGAACCCATTGCCGGCCTTCCCAACCCCTTTGCCGAGTATGAAACCGCCGCTGAGGCCGCCGCCGCTGTGGGCTTTGACACGGAGCTTCCCGAAGCCATCGCCGCTTCCGACAAGGTTGTCTACCGGGTTATGGACGGGGTTCTGCTGGAGGTCATCTACTTTGAAAACGACGTGGAGGTCGCCCGCATCCGCAAGGCCGTAGGCACCGCCGACATCAGCGGGGTCAACACCCTCTTCACCGCCGAAGAAGTGCAGGATGTGAACGGACGGCAGGTCACCTTCAAGGGCGACGGCGAAAAGATCCAGCTTGCCATTTGGACGGAAGGCGAGTATACTTACAGTGTATTTGCCGAGAAAGGGCTGGACATGGAGGTTCTTACCGCCGCCGCAGCCGCCATTCACTGAAAAAAGGGAAACCTTCCCGGCACACAAACAAAGGCAAGGCGGGGCGCCAAAACCCCGCCTATAAGGCCGGAAAGGAGAACCCTTGGTACTCAATCCCTCTTTCTCATCCCCTTTACCTCTCTTTCCCCAAGGCCGCATTCTAAAAGCCCTGCTGCATTTTCGGACGGCGGAGCCTGAAGCGGCCATAGAGGAGGAAACTGCCCGCCGAGCCCAGCGGATTATGAGCGTACACGGCAATGCCATTCTCCGCTATGCCTACTCTTATCTTCACTCCCTCAGCGATGCGGAGGATGTGCTTCAGGACACCCTCATTCAGTTTTTGAAAACGGCTCCCGCCTTTGAGACCGACGCCCATGAAAAGGCGTGGCTTTTGCGGGTGGCGGGGAATCTGAGCAGAAACCGTCTGCGCTATAACCGCTATCGGAACACCGACGAGCTTAACGATGAGCTGGTAGGGGAGGAGCGGGAGGATCTGTCCTTCGTGTGGGAGGCGGTAAAATCTCTGCCGGAAAAATATAGGGAAGTCATTCATCTCTATTACGCAGAGGGATACCAAACTGCCCAAATTGCCCGCATTTTGGGGAGAAACGAAGCCACTGTCCGCAGCGATCTGCTTCGGGGACGCAACAAACTTCGGGACATTCTCAAGGAGGCCTACGATTTTGAGCAATAAATACCAACAGCTTATGGAGCATCTGCAGGTAACCCCCGAGATGGAACAGCGGGTGCTCGACAAAGCTCTGGCCGCCTGTAAAGAAGAGGCCGCACCCAAGGCGCCTATCATCCCCCTGAAACGGTACTGGCCCATGGCCGCCTGTTTGGTGGCGGTGCTGGCCTTAGCTATGGCACTGCCCACCCTCCTTTCTCAGCAGGATCAGCAGGCACAGCCCCCTGTGCAGATGGTCAACGGCATGGTGACTGCGGACAGCTTGGAGGCCCTGTCTCAGGCGGTGAACTTCCCCGTAGCCCTCCCTGCCTTGCCATTTGAGCCTGAGGAGACGGTGTACACCTCCCTGTGGGGGCACACGGCCCAGATTTCCTGCACCGGTGCAGAGGGAGAG
>CAYUHW010000287.1:0-2499 GCA_964444605.1 uncultured Christensenella sp.
GGTCATGATTGTGTGCGCACTGGCCTTTTCCACCATGGCCGGACGGTATGAAAAGGTCAACGGGCTGGTGGATTATGCGGAAGCGACCTGCGGGCGGGTGTACGCCTACTTTGTAGCCCACTTTGCCACCTGCATCTACTACCCTGCCATGACCGCCGTGCTGGCGTGGGTGTCCGCCCGGTATACCGTGGCGCTGTTCGGGCTGTCTTTGACCTCTGCGGAGTGCATGGTCATCGGCGCCTTCTATCTCATTGCCGTCTATGCCCTCAACGCCCTGGCCCCCAAGCTGGCGGGGAAATTCCAGGTATCCACCACCGTCATTAAGCTGATTCCTTTGATTCTCATGGCCATCGTAGGGCTTATTGCGGGGCTGACCAGCGGGCAGCTGGGAGAGAACATGCAGGCTCCCGCCGTAACCGGTGCCGGGGCGTCCTCCCCCTTCTTTGCCGCCGTGGTGGCTACGGCCTTTGCCTATGAGGGGTGGATCATCGCCACCACCATCAATGCGGAGCTGAAGGATTCCAAGAAGAACCTGCCCATTGCGCTGGTGGCCGGGTGCCTCATTGTGGCGGCGGTGTATGTGTTTTACTATATCGGCCTGTCCGGCGGCGCTTCCAACGAAGCCCTGCAGGCAGACCCCACGGTGCCCTTTGTGAACCTCTTCGGCGCCTTCTTCGGGAAGATTGTGGAGGTGCTTATCGTCATCTCCTGCCTGGGCACTTTGAACGGGCTTATGTTTGCCTCCGTCCGCAGTTCCTACGCCATTGCCGTGCGGCAGGAGGGCTTTAAGCCCGAGGTGCTGGAGAGCGTGGACAGCCAGACCAACGTGCCCGTGAACTCCGCCATTGTGGGTCTGCTTCTGTGCGGCGTCTGGTATGTATACTTCTACGGTGCCAACCTGACGGCAGGTTGGTTCGGCGTTTTCAACTTTGACTCCTCGGAGCTGCCCATCATCACCATCTACGCTTTCTATATCCCCATGCTCTTGATGTTCATGAAGAAGGCCACGGACTTGGGCTTTGTAAAGCGGTTTTTGATTCCCGCTTTGGCCATCTGCGGCAGTATCTTTATGGTGGTGGCGGCGGCCTTTGCCCACGGCATGTCGGCGGTGTATTACCTCATTGTCTTTGCCGTGGTTATGGCCATCGGTGCGCTGAGCTTTATCAAAAAGCCTGCAAAGTAAGAAACAGCAATCAAAAAACAAGCAGAAAAGCAACCAAAAGGCTCCTTTTTCGGGAGCCTTTTTTTATGGCGCATTTTATGCAAATGCCGAAAGACAACGCAAGGGGGAGGGGGCGGCGGTTCGCTTTGCGAACCCTTTGGGCATTGCCCAAAGAGAAAGGCGGAGCCTTTCGCCGCCCTCCGGCTCTGCAATGACGGCACCCGCTCCGAGAAAGCATACAAAAAAGGCTCCCCGCAGGAAGCCTTGCAAAAGCCTGTTTCTCAATTTCCGCGGGGACAGCCCCAGAAGAACAGCGCCACGGTGCCCGGGCCCGTGTGGGAGCCGATGGTGGTGCCCACGTCGTAGATTTCCACCTTGCCCTTGAGCTTGGTGAACTTTTCCTCCACCAGCGTGGCTACCTTCTGGGCATCCTCCAAACAGGCGGACATGCTGATATAGCACTTGCCTGCATACTCCAAGCCGTCCTTGGCGCACTGCTCCATCTTGCGGACAATCTCCTTGATAACCCGCTTCTTGGAGGGAATCTTTTCACGGGGAATCAGCTTCCCCTCATCGTTCATGTTCAGCAGGGGGCAGATGTTCAACAGCCCGCCGATAAAGCCTGCGGCCTTGGAGATGCGGCCGCCCTTGACGTAGAAGGCCAGATCCGTGGAGAAGAACCAGTGGTGCAGCTCCAGCCGGTGAGCCAGCACCCAGGCGTGAAGGGTGTCTATGTCCATGCCCTCGTCCCGCAGATCCGCCAGGGTGTCCATGAGCAGACCGTAGCCGGAGGAAGCCCCCAGAGAGTCCACCACATAGATCTTCCGCTCCGGGAAGCGGGCACGGAGAACCTCGGCGGCGGCGTTGGCGGAGTTGATGGTGCCGGAAAGACCGGAGGACAGGCACACATGGAGAATGTCCTGCCCCTGCTCCAGCATGGGCGTCCAGAACTGCTCGTATTCATCGGCATTGACCTGTGCCGTGCGGGTCTCTGCCCCGGCGGCCATGGCGGCGTAAAACTCGGGGAAGGGCACGCTTTGCCCCATATCGTCCGGGTACTCCACGTTGTCTAAAAAATAGTGGAAGCAGACATACCGGATGTCTCGGTCGGCAAAGTGGGCGGGGGACAAATCCGCCGTGGAACAGCAGGTCAGTGCGTAAGAAGCCATAGGCATCTCCTTTACTCTTTCATTACCTAATCAGTTTAATCATATCACATGATTTTGTCAACCAGTTTGGAAGCGGGAAAATGAAATTCCCTGTGAAAAAATCGGGTGGGGTTAAATTCTGAGAATTTTGAGAAAGGAACGGGAGGTAAAATGGGGGCAGAGAAGGGC
>CAYUHW010000288.1:0-2497 GCA_964444605.1 uncultured Christensenella sp.
TCTGAAGAATGTCCATAACGGCCATGCACACTTCGGAAATGTTCCCCTGATGGACAATGCGCATGTTGGCCTTGAGCAGTTCGTTGGAGGCGTTTTCGCCGTTCTTTTGCTCCTCGTCCTCGTTGGTATAGGTTTTAATCAACTGCAGATGGGCAATGCGGTCTGCCAGATACCCGGTCAGATTGCCGATACGGTTGTATAGGCGGATACTGCTTTTTTGGAATACCCGTCCCATGATGAACGCATACAGATACTTCAGGGGGAAGAGCATAAAGCAGGACAGAGCCAGCAGCCAGTGGTATTCTCCGATGGTAAGCATGGCGCCGACGACATAGTACACCGCCGAGGGCAAATTCAGCAGAATGTTTACCAGATTGCTGGCTGCTCCCGAGTCGCTGGTCACGGCGCTCATAAGCTCTGTGGGATCGTTGGAGTCAAAGTAAGACATGGGCATCCGCAGCATCCTGTTCCAAACCCGTTCCCGGGTGCGGCAGACACTGTAGGATTGGGCGTGCATCATGGCCGTTACTGCGGCTATGGAAATTACACCCGTCAAGGCAAAGTATACGATTGCCTCCGTTACGGCGGAAGCGCTGATATCGCCATTGAGCAGGTTGGATGTGGTGACGGGGAGCTTTAGAAGCAACGTCGTCTCCGTCAGATTCAACGTCAAACTCAAGACAATCCAGAACCAGGGCAATCTCAGGTCACGAACAGTACGCAGTAAAGCTCCCCAGCTTTCGCCAAGGTGCTTTTCCTTTACTCTTTTGGCCATGGGTTCCTCCTAAAACAAAGGCGAATGCCGTTCGAAAGCTACGGCATCCGCCCGGTTTACTTAACAATCTCAGCCATCGTAGCGCATGAGGAAGTAGCTCTCCTCAACGTTGGCCACATAAGAATCAAAGCTGTCATCGCTCAAAACGCCGTAGCCGATGAAGGCCTGAATGGTATCGTTTACAGTCTGGGTATCCTGCATGTCCAGCACCACGGTATCGGAAAGACGCACGGGAGGCTCACAATAGAAGTTGCCGTTGCTGTTAACCAGCCTGTCGGCCGCTTCCTTGGTATTGTACTCATAGTAGATGTAGTGAGCCACAACCTTGCCCTCCAGGCCGTAGATTACGTCAGTACGAACCTTCATGTCCTTCTCCAAAGAGGAATCCGTAAAGGAATAGGTGCCGTTGGAAGTGAGAATCTGCTTGGAGTCAAATTCCAATCCCTCGGGATCCTGAGCAAGGCTGGTGGGAGCATAGGGATTGACGCCGTAGTTGCGCAGACCCAAATCCATCTTCAGATTCTCTCCGTAGCCATCCGCACTGCGGTCGGACTGAATCTGACCGTACATCTCCTGCCACATCTGGAAATGGGCATCAATAGCGGCTTCGTCCTCTTTGCAAACAAGGACGGTGTCGCTCTCAGGTTCCAGGGTCCAGCCATAGTACATCTCCATGTTGGCCATGACTGCATCCTTGTCGGCGGCATCGCTCAAAAAAGCATACAGGTAGTTATACACAGCCTTGCCTTCCTGACCGTAGATAACAACGCCCAGGATGACATCCCCATTCAGGGCAATCATCAAAGACTCGTCGGGCATGCCCAGTTCAACCTCTTCTTCCACGAACTCGCCGGTAGCAATGTCCGTGTAGCCGGAAGCCATGCCGGTAGCGGCATCGTAGTCATAAAAGCCCACTATGTTTCCGGTCTCGTCCATCTTCATGGTGTTGGGATAGGCCATGGCGTTCACCATTTCCTCCAGCATGAAGCCGAAGTCTTTGTTAATCATGACCTTACGGGTATCGTACTTGATGCCCTCGGGATCGTTGTGGGTGTAGATTTCTTCAAACTGTACAACGGATTCGTTGCTGAACAGGCTGCAGGCGCACAGAGACATGGCCATGGCCAGAACCAGCAGAAGGGACAATGTCTTTTTCATGGGAAAATCCTCCTTATTTTGATTTATAGTAAAGCTTGCAGTGGCAGTAGCCCTCAAAGTCAGGGTCTGCGCACTGGGCCTTAAACTCTTCGCAGATACACTTATATTCCGGCAATTTCTCTGCACGGCAGGGACAGAAGCCTCCCGTGCGCTTTAAACCTTCCCGAATGCGGGCTACGGTTTCCCGATCCTCATTGAGACGAATCTTTGCCATTGGGTTCCTCCTTATTCGTACAGCAGCTTGGCCATATGGGAAAGAAGCTCTTCCCGCTCCATGGAGCCGCTGCTCTCATGCACCTTCTCCCCCTTGCGGAAAAAGAGCAGGGTGGGCATGGACATGATGCCGAAGGCTTCGGCGATGTCAGGATGTTGGGTGATGTTGACCCGGCCGAAGCGAATGCCGTTGAGCTCATCGGCTACGGCATCATAATAGGGGGCCAGCATGACGCAGGCCACGCACTGATCTCCGTAGCAGTCGATGACGGCGTACTCCGTTTGAATAAAGTCTCTCCATTGGCTGTCTTTGAGTTCTACCGTTCCCATATTAGCCTCCCATTCTCTCCG
>CAYUHW010000289.1:0-2493 GCA_964444605.1 uncultured Christensenella sp.
TGAAGTACCAGATGTGGGACACGGGCACGGCCAGCTCAATGTGGCCCATGCGCTCACGGCGCACCTTGGAGCGGGTTACTTCCACGCCGCACTTTTCGCACACAATGCCCTTATAGCGGCCCCGCTTGTAGCGGCCGCAGTGGCACTCCCAGTCCTTGGTAGGCCCGAAAATGCGCTCGCAGAACAGACCGTCCCGCTCGGGCTTCAGGGTACGATAGTTGATGGTTTCCGGCTTCTTGACCTCGCCGTGGGACCACTCCAGAATTTTCTCGGGGGAGGCCAGGCCAATCTGCAATGCATCAAAATCAGTCAGATCAAACATGAATTTCCATCTCCTTTTCGTGCCGTCACTCTAAATCCGGGTCAAGCTCGGAAAAGTCTTCCATATCCTCGGGCAGAATCGGCTCTCTGCCTGCGGAGGAATCGTCAAACTCGCCGAAATCCTCGTCCTCGTCAAAGTCATCAAAGCCATCGTCATCGCCGTCGCCTTCCTGCTCCCGTCCGGCGGGCATCTCAGGCATATCCTCGATGCCGGCAATGTTGATATCCATGGGCCGCAGATCGTCGTCATCGTCCTCGCTGATGACAATCTCGTTCCGCTCCTTGTCGAGAATCTTTACGTCCAGAGCCAGTGCCTGCAGTTCCTTCACCAGCACCTTGAAGGCTTCGGGCAGACCCGCCGCCTTGACGTTTTCGCCCTTGACGATGCTCTCGTAGGTCTTTACACGGCCCACCACGTCGTCGGACTTCACGGTCAGAATCTCCTGCAGGATGTTGGCCGCACCGTAGGCTTCCAGGGCCCAGACTTCCATTTCGCCGAAGCGCTGGCCGCCGAACTGGGCTTTGCCGCCCAGAGGCTGCTGGGTAACCATGCCGTAGGGGCCCGTGCTGCGGGCGTGAATCTTATCGTCCACCAGGTGATGGAGCTTGAGGTAGTACATATAGCCTACGCTGATACGGTTTTCAAAGGGCTCGCCGGTACGTCCGTCGTAGAGCACCGTCTTGCCGTCCTCATCGCAGCCCGCCGCCTGCAGCAGGTCCTTGATATCCTGCTCCGTAGCGCCGTCGAAAACGGGGGTGGCAATGTGGATGCCCAGCTTCTTGCAGGCCATGCCCAAGTGGAGCTCCAGCACCTGCCCGATGTTCATACGGGAAGGTACGCCCAGGGGGTTCAATACAATCTGCAAAGGCGTGCCGTCGGGAAGGAAGGGCATGTCCTCTTCAGGCAGAATGCGGGAGATAACACCCTTGTTGCCGTGACGGCCTGCCATCTTGTCGCCCACGCTGATCTTGCGCTTCTGGGCGATGTACACACGCACCATCTGGTTGACGCCGGGGCTCAGCTCGTCCTTGTTCTCTCTGGTGAAGATCTTAACATCCACCACCACGCCGCCTTCGCCGTGAGGCACACGCAGGGAGGTATCCCGCACGTCGCGGGCCTTTTCGCCGAAGATGGCACGGAGCAAGCGCTCCTCGGAGGTAAGCTCCGTCTCGCCCTTGGGGGTGACCTTGCCTACCAGAATGTCGCCGGGGTGGACTTCCGCACCGGGACGGATGATGCCGAACTCGTCCAGCTGGCTCAAAGCATCCTCGCCCACGTTGGGGATATCCCGGGTGATTTCTTCCGGCCCCAGCTTGGTGTCGCGGGCCTCCACTTCATGCTCCTCGATGTGGATGGAGGTGTAAGCGTCCTCCTTCACCAGCTTCTCGGAAATCAGAACGGCGTCCTCGTAGTTGTAGCCTTCCCAGGTCATGAACCCGATGAGGATGTTCCGTCCCAGGGCAATCTCGCCGCCGTCGGTAGAAGCACCGTCGGCCACCACGTCGCCCTTGTGAATGGTTTCGCCCTTGGTCACCACGGGCCGCTGATTCAAGCAGGTGCCCTGGTTGGAGCGCTGGAACTTGGTCATATGGTATTCGTGAGGCACACCGGCGGGGGTGGTGATCACGACTTTGTCAGCGGATACATAGGAGACCACGCCGTCTTCCTTGGCAAGCACCACGATGCCGGAGTCGGCAGCCGCCTTATACTCCATACCCGTGGCCACCACGGGGGCTTCGGGCTTGAGCAGAGGCACGGCCTGACGCTGCATGTTGGAACCCATGAGGGCACGGTTGGCGTCGTCGTTCTGGAGGAAGGGAATCATGGCGGTGGCTACGGACACCAGCTGCTTGCTGGAAACGTCCATATAATCCACTTCCGTATTCTGTACTTCCAGAATCTGATCCAACTGCCGCACCACCAGACGGTCCTTGACGAACCAGCGAGTGTTGGGGTCGATCTCTTCGTTGGCCTGGGCTACCACGGCGCCGTCCTCTTCGTCGGCGGTGAGGTAGACGATGTCGTCGGTAATCACATGGTTCTTCTTGTCCACCACCCGGTAGGGAGCCTCGATGAAGCCGTACTCGTTGATGCGGGCGTAGGTGGACAGGGAGTTGATCAGACCGATGTTGGGACCTTCGGGGGTCTCAATGGGGCACATACGCCCGTAG
>CAYUHW010000290.1:0-2469 GCA_964444605.1 uncultured Christensenella sp.
TATGCCTCTTTCGATACGCGGTTGGCGTCATCTGGTAGTATTGCGAAAAAGTGCGGTAAAAGTGCGCTTTTCCCGCATATTCCAATTGGGCAACGATCTCATCGACAGACAGCTTTGTGTTCACCAGCAGGCTCGCCGCCTCTTCCATACAGATACGCCGATTGTATGCCCGAATACTCTCACCGATATGGGCAAGGAACAGCTTTGCAATATAGTCCTCGTTAAAATGGAAGTGACCGGACAGTTCTTTTTTCGTTACCTTTCTTCGGTTGGCATCCAAATACTTTTTGACTTCCACAATCAGCTCATCCCGGCTTTGGGGTTTAATGCTGGTTCGCTCACATTGGTAGCTTTCCGCATCCAGCATGGAAGCGAACAGTCTGCTGACCAATCCCGCAGTTATGTAGTCAAAGCCAACCTTCTTCCCTTTCAGTTCCTCATACAAATTCTGCACAATCTGATAGGACTCCGATTCCGTGACGCTTCCGCCCTTCCAGCGAAAGGTCAGATAATCCTTGTTTTTATATTGCGTATCCGTTAAGTTGGGCAGAATAAAATCCCGGAACGGCACCGGCTTCAGCCGAAAGCGCTGGTTCTCACTAAAAAAATAAGTACGAAAAAACTCGTTGGCAATGTGAATGGAAACAATCACGCTTCCCGGATTACTGTTGAGTTTAATCAGCACATTTCGGTTTATAAAGCGAAAGTCCCCCTCATGGAGAGTGTACGCTTCGTACTCCGTCACCCCGTGCACCGTGCCTTTGGCAATATACTGCAGTTCGAAGGAATCCCGATGCTGCATACGGATATGCTGGTTCATGTTGTCCTCTGCGTTCCATGTCGCCGAGAAGTGACCGTAAGTCGAGTAATCTGCATACTCGCAAATAATCTGATTCGGGAGTGTGCAGCTCATAATCTGAATTTTCAGTTTTTGAAAGTTGTCTTCCGCAAACTCGCCCTGCGTATAGAGGATATCATGATCCAGCGTTCCGGGCAGATGCCCCTCCAGCCTCCATCCGGCTTTTTGCTTCTCTTTTCCCATGTTTGTTCACCTCACTTTTATATTATCACATGAAGCCCAAAAAAGATATGTTTTCTTTGCTTTTTCCGCAAAAAGATACAAAAGGCCTCGGGCGTACATTATATAATTGTTCTGCGGCTTTTCCCGCAAAACAGTAAAAGGAGAGTAAAGCATGCAAGAGAAAAAGTATCTGACCAAATGGAAAATGATGGCCTATGGCTGTGGGGATGTAGCTTCTACATTCACCTATACCTTCATTAGCGGCTTCATCATGATGTTCCTGACCGACATCATGGGTCTGAACTCTGCCATCATTGGCTCGCTGATTCTGGTCAGCAAAATTCTGGATGGTATTACCGATGTAATCGCCGGCACCATCATCGATCGCACAAAAAAGAAGATTGGCAAGGCAAAGTACTGGATGCTGGTCACCGCAATTCCCCTGGCTCTGACCTGCGTGCTTCTGTTTTTCGTCCCAACGAACGCAACGGCCACACTGCAGTATGCCTATTTCTTTATCGTATATTCCCTTATGTGCGACATTTTCTATACTCTCTACTACGTAGCCTACGGTACGCTGGGGGTGTTGATGACTCGAAACAAGAACGAGCAAATGACCTCCGGCGTTGTGCGCTATATGATGGTCATGGTTGCAAGTCTGATTGTCTCATCGGCTTCCATTGCATTGGTCAACGCCTTTGGGGGCGGTGTTGCCGGATGGCGCATGACCACCATTATCTATGGCGCTATTTTCATACTCCTGAATCTGGTTCTTCTTCTGAAGGTGGACGAGCATGATGAGTTTGCCAACGATGCCGCTGCACAAGCGCCTCAGCAAAAGATCGGACTGGTACAGAGTGCCAAAATTCTTATTCGGAACCCCTACTTCATCAATTATACCTTCATCTGCATCATCTACAACGCCGTGCTTACCATGAACAGTTCTGTCGGCGTATTTTTCATGAAATATATTCTGGGCGACGAGAGCCTGCTGGGTCTGTTTACCCTTTCCATGATGTCCATCGTTGTGGGCATTATGTTTGCGCCCATGTTGGAAAAGAAAATCGGAATATATAAGATGACCCTGTACGGCTGGATTGTGTCCTGCGTCCTTGACATTGGTTTTATCGCCGGTGCGTATATGCATTCTCTGGCCCTGATGCTTATTTTCAACATTCTCCGCTGGGCCTTTATCGGGCCTTACGCCGCCTCAAACATCGCTATCTGCTCTGAAATCGCCAAGCACTCCTACCTGAAAAACGGTGTCCATCTGGAAGCAAGCTGCAACGGCTGCACCTCCATGGGCACTAAAATCGGCGGCGGTATCGGAACTGCAATCATGGGCTGGTTGCTGGCAGCCAGCGGTTATGTGGCAAATGCCCCCGTCCAGCCTGCCGGCGCAAACCAGATGTTAATCTTCATGTATGCCGTACTCCCCTTCTTTATTC
>CAYUHW010000291.1:0-2461 GCA_964444605.1 uncultured Christensenella sp.
TAGGAAACCACTTTGTCCAAAAAGCCGAAGCGCTTCATGGAGCCGCCGCCAACGCAAACCATTGCCCGCTTGCCCTGAAGGGTCTTCAAAACCTCAATAGAACCTTTGCCGTGATACAGGTCTCTGGGGAGAGTAAAACGTGCCATTAATAGTATCCTCCGATGTAGTAGTGAAAATATACGTGCATCCTTATGCACATAAGCATATTTTATGCTCCAAAGATAGCACAACATGCAAAGAATTGCAACAGGATAAAGCCAAAAAATTTAAAATTTTTTACGAAAAAAACAATAAAAAGCAACGTAACAGCCATTTAAATGCAAGGGTAACAACAATAAGATTGTTGAGAACGAATCTTTTCTTTGGAGTTTGGTTGTCGCCAGGTAACCGGTTAGCCTCGGGTATCCTTATGAATTATTCCCATCTCGGCTCCGCACAGTAAGGGAGGCGCACCCGGGACATCAGGCAGGCGGTCTGAAATGATGGATCTCTTCTTCGCTTCCTCCTTCAAATATATATGGCGGCGATGTTTTGATGACACCGTTCCATCGGAACAAGGGTTCCTTAAAAATTTCGTCAAAAAATTTAAATTCCCTCTTTACAAACGGGGGAAGGTGTGGTATTATGCTCGTGTTGATTTTTAACTCGGTACAGAGATGCCGGCAAGGTCACCATGGAAGCCACGGGGTATGCAGTGAGGCTGCAATCGGAGAGGGCTTATAGAAAATGGATTCAACCTGCCGCATCGGCAGGTTTTTTTGTGTGCCGAAGACAAATCAGCAGGAAAAGGGAAAAGAAAAAGAAGAATTAAAGGAAGAAAGGAGCCGCTATGCAGTACAAAGCCGAAATCATGGATGAAGCCGCCGTGGGACGTTCCCTCAAGCGCATCACCCACGAGATTCTGGAGCGGAACAAGGGCACGGAAGATTTGCTGCTGCTGGGCATCAAGCGCAGAGGCTTGCCTCTTGCACGGGAGATTGCCGCCAACATCCGCCGCTTTGAAGATGTGGAAGTCCCCGTAGGGTATATCGACATCACCCTGTATAGAGACGATCTTAGCGAGCTTACGGCTCTCCCCGATGCAAGCGACACCCACATCCCCGTGGAGCTGGCCGGAAAAAACTGCGTGCTGGTAGACGATGTCATCTATACGGGACGCACCTGCCGAGCGGCCATCGAAGGGGTGTTCCACTTCGGCAGACCCCAGAGCATCCAGCTTGCGGTGCTGGTGGACAGAGGCCATCGGGAATTGCCCATCCGCCCCGACTTTGTGGGAAAAAACATTCCCACCTCCAAGGACGAAATGATAGCCGTCAGCGTTCCTGAAATCGACGGAACCCCCTACGGCGTCAAGCTCTTTGAGCTGGGCGAAAACTAAGTTTTTGTTGACCCCGCAAGGGGAGTGTATACAGAATAAATAGGTTATGAATTGAAGGGAGTAAAAAAATGGATCTCATCTACGACGTAAAGGACAAACCTAAATTCTCCGAGCTTATCGCTTTCTCCTTCCAGCAGCTTCTGGCCATCATGGCTGCTACCATCGCTGTGCCTGCTGTTGTGGGCAACGGCATGACCGCTTCTGCCGCCCTCTTCGGTGCTGGCGTAGGCACCATCGTTTATCAGCTTTTCACCAAGTTCCGCAGCCCCGTATTCCTGGGTTCCTCCTTCGCCTTCCTGGGCTCCATGTTCGCAGCATTTGCAGGTGCCACCTCCATGAGCCTTGGCTACGCCGGTATCATCATCGGCGCTGTCTTTGCAGGTCTTGTGTATGTAGTGCTGGCCATCGGCGTGAAGATTGCCGGTGTCAACTGGATCAACAAGCTCATGCCTGCCGTAGTCATTGGGCCCACCGTGGCTATCATCGGTCTGTCCCTGGCCGGCAACGCCGTAGGCGACATGCTGAAGATTGACGGCGCCGCCGTAGCTTCCCCCCATGTAGCCCTGATCTGCGGCCTTGTGACCCTGTTCGTAGTCATCATCTGCTCCGTATTCGGCAAGAAGATGGCTCGTCTGGTGCCCTTCATCATCGGCATCATGTCCGGCTATGCCGTAGCCCTCATCTTCACCGTCATCGGTAATGCCACCGGAAATGACGCTCTGAAGGTTATCGACCTTGCTCCCTTCCAGGCGCTGGTTGCCGACGGCTTCGGTCTTAAGACCCTGTTCACTATCCCCGAGTTCACCTTCATTGAGGCCTTCAAGGGCGTAAGCGAAATCACCCCTGCCTATGTAGGCGCCATCGCCGCAGCCTATGTGCCCGTTGCCTTCGTAGTCTTCGCCGAGCACATTGCCGACCATAAGAACCTGTCCACCATCATCAACAAGGACCTGCTCACCGATCCCGGTCTGGCCCGCACCCTGCTGGGCGACGGTATCGGCTCCATGGTAGGCGCCTTCTTCGGCGGCTGCCCCAACACCACCTACGGTGAGAGCGTGGGCTGCGTAGCCATCACCAAGAACG
>CAYUHW010000292.1:0-2455 GCA_964444605.1 uncultured Christensenella sp.
GGGAGAACCGTCCCCAAAACTTCACGCCCTGCTTCTGCAAGGATGCACCTATTCTACTGCCCATCCGGCCAGTAGCTGTCGCTTAAATAAATGGAGCGGGCGCCGTAGCGGCCCAGGGTAATCACCGTACCTGTTTCCCTTTCGGTAATCCACAGCTCAAAGTTCTCCAGTCCCAGCCCCGAATATCCCCCTTCCATGGAGAAGTATGTTTCCATGGCCTCTTCCAGTTCTGCCAGCACTTTCTCTGAAGAAAGCCACGCTCCCTCCAGCCCCTGGCACAGCTCTGCCGCCGCAGCCAGGGCTGTCTTTGCTTCCCGTGTGCCGTCCGACATCTCTATCAAGTTCACCTGCCCCGAAATAATGTCCGCACACACCAGCACCTGCAGTCCGTCCTCTCCTTTATATACCTGCACGCGGTCAAAGCGGGTGGAAATGGCGCCGTAGCCCTTATCCCACACCCAGAAGATGTCCCAGCCGCCTTCCGTGTCCTCCGTCAGCCCCATCTTTTTCAGCAGTTGTCCCACTTCTTCCCGGCTAAAGGGCATGGCATATCGGTTGGCGGGTACGCCCCAGGCGCGTATGGCCTCCTCCTCCAGCACATACCTTACCCCTTCTTCCCTCTCCTGCACTTCTACGGCATTGGCCTTTACAAAGTCCAAAAACGCCTCGTACTCCTGAGAGCCCCGCACATAGTTCCCCGCCAGGGGAAGGGGCCTCTCCTTTTCCCCCGCAAACAGGCACAGGAGTATAAGCCCAAGCACCGCTCCCCCTGCTAACATCCAAAGAAGCAGACTCCCCTTTTTCCGCCCGCTCTCATTTTCTTTTGCAGGCAATAGGGCCCCTTCAAAGGCCTTTACGGAAGCAAACCGCTCCCGCACCTCCAGCTTCAGCCCCCGCAGCAGGGCTTCCTCCTGCTCCGCCGTAATATCCGCTCCGTAGGCAGAGGGGGGATACAGCTTCTCCCCGCCCAGCCGCCGAGGGGCAGATGGGGGCATGGTACCCGTTACCATCTCATAGAGGGTGGCGGCCAAGCCGTATACGTCCGTCCACGGCCCCTGCCTTCCCTTGCTTTCATACTGCTCGGGGGGTGCATACCCCTGATGCACCAGCACCGTTCGGGTCAAAGCCTCCTCCTCCTGCCGATAGTAGGCACGGGCCGCCCCAAAGTCAATCAGGGTCAAGGTGCCGTTGTCCCGCATCAGCAGGTTATCGGGGCAAATATCCCTGTGGATGAGCCCCTTTTTATGCACCTGCTCCAAGGCGCGGCACACGGGCTCCAGCAATTTTGCCGCCTCTTGAAAGGCGGGCAGGGTCTCCTGCTCCTCCAGCCAGCACCGCAAAGAGCGTCCTTGGACATACTCCATGACCATGTAGGCCGTACCTCTCTCCTCAAAGCACCCCAGCACGCGGACGATTCCCTCCGTCTGAGACAGTCCCGCCAGGGTTTTGGCTTCCTCCATAAACCGCCGGCGTCCCTTTTCAAAGCGGGATGCTAAGTCCGCCCCATTTACTTCCACCCTCTCCCCTTGGCGCACAGCCAGAGAGGCAGGGAAATACTCCTTTACGGCCACCCGCCCCAAGAGCTTTTTGTCCATGGCGGCGTAGGTAATGCCAAAGCCCCCTTGCCCCAGGGTCTTCTCTATCTCATATCTGCCTGCCAGCACCTGTCCCGGCGCCAATGCTTGTGCCACTGCCGTCCTCCTTTTTCCTCAATACCCGTAAATCGTCTGCAGTCCGTCCTGAGGATATATGTGTATAGACCAGCTGCTGCTTTCATAATAGCTTCCGTACAGATAAAAGCGGCCGTGCTGAGAAACGGAGCAAGGGCTGCCCTCTTGGGAAAGTGTATCCAGCAGAGCTTTAACCTCCTCTTGCGTAAAATAGGTCTCAGGCACAAAGCAGGGAAAGGTGTCGGTCAAAAACTTCAGCACCGTCTCCCTGTCCCGAGTCTCCAGCCAAAGGTTCTGCATATACCCCGTATAGGCGTCCGTTTCCCAATAAACGGTTCCGCCTTCCCACTCTGCATAGTGGAAATAATGGGTGTCCACATCAAAAAACTTGCGGTATTCCCCCCGTTCATAGATATCGCCGTAAAAAGTGCTCCGTGCCTCTTCCCAGTTTATTTTCGCCTCCAAGGTCACTTCCAGCACCCTTTTCCCCAAATTCTCCTTCAGGTAAAAGCAGGGGCCATGGTTGCCAAATAGCCGCATTTCCTTTACCCATGCCTTGTCCACTTCGTAGCGGCCGTTCTCATTTTGTGCATATTCGGTTAGAGAGTCTGCAATCCTCTCATACAGCTCCGTCCCCTCCGCAATCACCTGCCGCCGGGGCTTGGGAGTTTTGTACGCCCACTCCAGCCGCTTCTGAAGCCACTCCGCGGGGTGGGTGGAAGCATACAAAGCTACGCTCCCGCTTAAAAGACCCAGCACCAACACCAGGGTGCCCAGCCCCAGCA
>CAYUHW010000293.1:0-2450 GCA_964444605.1 uncultured Christensenella sp.
TCTCAATAAACTTGAACACAAGGTTCATATTTTCTTCCCGGAAGAAGCGCTTGTCCTCATGATCGGCCCCCTCCAGCGGGATATATTCCACACGGCCGCCATACCCCTTGGCAATCAGGTCAGCCACAAATTCCTCGGACTGCGCCCAGGGAACCAGATGGTCGGCCGTGCCGTGCTGTACCAACATAGGCGCCATGGCATCGCTTGCGTAAGTGCCGGGGTAGGATTTTGCCAGCAAATCGGCGGGAGCAGTGTGAATGGGGTGCCCCAAATAGGCGCTTTCGGGCATCATGGCCGGGTTGGGATGCACTTCGCTCACGCCGTTTTCCATGGCCTGCGCCGTCATGGTTTCAAAGCGAACAGGGCCGAACTGGTCAATGGCAATCTTTACGGCGGGCTGGCAGGAATACTCGGTTCTGCCCTCTTCTCCGGGGAATTGGCCGTTGGGAACGTTCATGCCCAGCATGGCTGCCAAGTTGCCGCCGGCAGAGCCGCCGATGACGATGATTCTGTCCGGATCGATTTTGTACGCCTCAGCATGGGCCCGCATATAGCGGACGGCTTCCCGGCAGTCCAGAACCGCAGCGGGGAAAACCGCTTCACCGGAAACCCGGTACTCGATGGAGGCAACGGCATAGCCGCGCTTTACGCCGGTCAGGTATGCATCCATGTGATCATCCCGCTTGTCGCCAAAAGCGAAGGCACCGCCGTGAATGTGAGCGAGCAGAGGGAAGGGACCGTCGCCTTCGTCGGGCAGATACAAATCGAAGCACTGGCGGGGGCTCTTGGTATCATAGGGCACATCCAGAAACTTCCGCTTTACCCAGCTAATATCCGCCATAGGAGGCTGAAAGCCTGCAGGAGGAGGAACGCCGGGGCCGCCAAGGGGAGGCATGCCCATGGGTGCTTTGCCGTCAAAGGGAGGCCTGCCATTCATGGAAGGCGGGCCGAAGGGAGGCTTGCCGTCCATAGGCTTCTTTCCGCTCATGCCGTCATCGCCCTTGCGCATGCGGACCATGGGTTTGGGACGGTTCTTCAGAGCATCAAAGGCAATGGCGGCAATCAGAATCAGCCCTTTTACGGTATACTGGGTGTAAGTACCCCAGCCTGCCAGCATCATGCCGTTTGCAATCATCTGCATAATAAAGATACCGGCAACCATGCCAAATACGTTGCCCTTGCCGCCCTTCATGCTGATTCCGCCGATGATGGCGGCTGTCAGGCAGGTAATTTCGGTACCGGGGCCGGTGGTTGCGGAGGTCTGGTTCTGCTGTGCCAGCATATCCAGGGTGGCGATGGCAAAAATCATGCCGGTCAAGCCAAAGCACAGGGTCTGAATCAAGTCAGCACGGATACCGGAAAGACGGGCGCATTCCTTATTGCCGCCGATGGCCAGAATGTCGCGGCCAAAGTGGGTCTTATTCAGCACCAGCCAGGTGATAATCACGATGGCGATGGTCAAATATACATCCAGGGGCAGGCCCAGAACCTTCGTCTTGTATAGGGCGCGGAAAGCATCGGGCATACCGGAATAAGATTTGGACTCGGTCATGGTATAGACGATGCCCTTAAACACCTCGCCGGTAGCAATGGTAACCACCAGTGGGAACAGCTTCAGCTTGGCAGAAATGATGCCGTTCAGACAGCCCATCAAAAAGCCGATCAGCATGCACACGGGCCAAATCACCCAAATAGGCCATTCTGTTTCCAGCATGATAATGGCGGCGGTACAGCCGCAGACGGCCATCTGGTTGCCAACGGACATATCGATACCGCCGGAAATCATAACAAAGCAGATTGCCATGCCGGCGATGATGATGTAAGTAGACTGGGTAAGCAGGTTATAGAGGTTCCCGGGAGACAGGAACAGGGGATTTAAAATGCTGAACATAATGACCAGCACCCCCAGAATGATATAAACGGTACCCTCCCGGTAAAGGTAACGGCCGACGGCACCGAGCCGTGCAGCCACAGACTTGTTTTCTTTCATATGTATTCTCCTTCTTACAGACCGGAAGCAAGGCGCAGTACCTGCTCCTGGCTGAATTCGTTGCGCTGCAGCTCGCCGGAAACCAGCCCCTCATGCAGAACGATAATCCGGTCGGACATACCCAAGATCTCCTCCATATCGGAGGACACCATGATGATGGCCTTCCCCTGAGCCACCAGTTCGTTCATCAGATTGTAGATTTCCTGCTTTGCGCCGACATCGATGCCCTTGGTGGGCTCATCGAAGATAATCACATCGGGATCGGCCGCCAGGGTCTTGGCAAGCACCACCTTCTGCTGGTTGCCGCCGGAAAGATTCACTACCATCTGATTGATGTGGGGAATCTTGATTTGCAGGGTCTCCCGATACTTTTCGGCCAGTTCCCTGTTCTTTTTTTCGCGGATGAAGCCGAAGGTTGTCAGCTTGTCCATGGCGGACAGGCTGGTGTTGAACTTCACGG
>CAYUHW010000294.1:0-2442 GCA_964444605.1 uncultured Christensenella sp.
CCTGCCGAATCCGAGGCCCCTGCGCAGGAAGAATTGCGGCCCGTTGAAACGAAAGTTACTCCTGCAGAAGAGGTGCCTGAGCAAAAGGATACCCCGGTCTCCGAATCAAATCCTCTGGAGGGAGCGGCGCCCGCCGAGCAGGAGTCGCAGCAAGCCGTACAGTCTCCCCAGACTCAGGACGGGGAACGGCGTGATACCGGTTATTCGCCCAGATATGTCAATCGGGATCCCAATCGGTACGGCAGCAAGCCCCGCTATAATAATAACTCCTATGTGCCCAGAAACCAGCAGCGGCAGAATGGGTATCAGCCTCGGGATAACGGCTACTCAAACCGACGTTACTCCGCTCCTTCCAACGGAGCTCCCGTTCAGGACGATCGTGGGGCACGGCCTACCCGCCAGACGCCGCCTCCCATGCAGACGCCCAATTATAATCAGTACTCCAATCAGGAGCAGGGAATCATGGAGCCCTATTACAATGCGGAGTACGGCACCAGCAATCCTGCGGTGCCAAGAATGCTGGAGACGGAGGATTGTCCCCATGTGGCGGGCGTGCTGGAAGTCATGCCTGAAGGCTACGGCTTTTTGCGGGTAAACAATTACTACTCCGGCCCTCGGGATATTTACCTTTCCATCACCCAGATTCGCCGTTTCTCTCTTCGCTGCGGCGATTATGTAGAGGGCAGAGCACGGCCTCACAGAGAGGGCGATAAGTTTGATGCGCTGATGTATATCGACCGTGTCAACGAGATGCATCCCGATGAAAATGCCCGTCGGGTTTGTTTTGAGGATCTGGTGCCCATTTACCCCGATGAGCGGTATACCCTGGAAGTTTCGGGGCAAAAGAACGAGCTTTCCGTGCGTCTGATCGATTTGATTGCCCCCATCGGCAAGGGACAGCGCGCCATGATTGTGTCTCAGCCTAAGGCCGGCAAGACCACCCTGCTCAAGCAAATTGCCGCCGGCATCACTGCTAACTATCCCGAAGCCCATCTGATGGTACTGCTCATTGACGAGCGACCTGAGGAAGTGACGGATATGAAGCGCTGCATTCAAGGCGAGGTCATCTATTCCACCTTCGATGAGCTGCCGGAGCATCATACCCGCATTGCGGAAATGGTGCAGGAGCGTGCCATGCGTCTGGTGGAGCAGGGGCAGGATGTGGTGATTCTGCTGGACAGCCTGACCAGGCTGACCCGTGCCTATAACTTGGTCATTCCGCCTACGGGGCGCACCCTTTCCGGCGGTATGGATCCGGGCGCCTTGCATAAACCCAAGCGGTTTTTCGGTGCGGCCAGAAACATTGAGGGCGGCGGTAGTTTGACCGTGATTGCCACGGCCTTGGTGGAAACCGGCAGCCGCATGGACGATATCGTCTATGAGGAATTTAAGGGCACAGGCAATATGGAGATTCACTTGGACAGAAAACTGTCCGAAAAGCGAATTTTCCCCGCCATCGATATCTATAAATCCGGTACCCGTCGGGATGACTTGCTCCTGTCGCCCAAAGAACTGGAGGGGGTCTACATGCTGCGTAAGTTCATGGCCGGCGGTGCGTCTACGGATGTAACGGAGCAGATTATCCCCATGCTCGAAAAGACCACCAGCAACGAGGAGTTTATTGCCAAAATCAAGGACTGGATAAAGATTTACGAACATAAGGGATATTCCATCCCCAGCAACCAGAACCGCTACGGGCAATAAGCATTCTCCACAATTAGAAAGTATCAAACCATGCATGGAGCAGGGCAAACCTGTTCCATGCATTTTAAAATGTAAATGCGCAAAAACTACCGCCGAAGAAATAATCGGCAGAAGCAAAAGCCCATTTTTAGCTTGCATGTCCGTCAGTATCATACGAATAACCTGTTTTCCGCTTTTTGCATCTTAAAATTCGGTACTCAATAAACAGTTTAAATGAAGTAAGGTGAATCACAAATGAAAATAATTTGTTCTTTTCACTGAAAAAAGTATAGCACCGTGCCGAACAAATTGCAATATAAAAATGATTTTTTAGGGGAAATTGTTAAAAATATTTTCCTTATTTTAGAAAATGACCGAAAAACGATGAAAATCACGTTTGCCTGATTTGTTTGTGCGAAATAAACCTTTTTTGCCGGTTTTATTCGCTAAGAAAAAACAGAGTGACTACTTTTTCTCTTAAGTTGTCCGTTAAAAGAACAATCATTCTTGCAATTGCGAGGAAAGTTTGGTAATATGCCCATAGCTTCTTTACAATGAGGTAAGAGCGGGGGCTCGCCTCCTCAATTAAAGCCTCTGTTAGGCTTTGTTTGTTAGGTGCATCCTTCCGTTTATCCGAAGGCAGAAAACCGAACGGAATTCGGTAAAAAATAATTTTGAAAAATCAAAAAAACAGCTTGCATTTTTTCGTCGCTGTGGTATAATATCCGACGGTAATGCATTACACGACAAAGGAGTGAT
>CAYUHW010000295.1:0-2441 GCA_964444605.1 uncultured Christensenella sp.
GGGACGGCAAGCCGTCCCCGCCACAACCTGTTCGAAGAACAGATTTCACATGGCGCAGCCATATTTCATCTATAAAAGGGCTTCCATATCCCTGGGCAGGGGAGCATTGAAGGTCAGAGTTTCCCCCGTCAAGGGGTGTTTAAGGCGCAGGAAACAGGAATGGAGGGCGGGGCGGTCTATGGCCGCAGACCGCTCCCCGTAGAGCCAGTCCCCCGTCAAGGGGCGGCCCATGTAGGATAGATGCACCCGAAGCTGGTGGGTGCGCCCCGTGTGGGGAATGAGCCGCAGCAGGGTGCGGCCGTTACGCTGTTCCAAGGTTTCGTATTCCGTCAGGGAGGGGGCTCCGTGGGGGCAGACACAGCGCTTGTAGGAACTGCCCGGCTCCGTGCCGATGCCTCCCTCAATGCGCCCGGCGGCGGGAATCAGGGCGCCGTCGATAATGCCCCGATACTCCCGATAATAGTCCTCGGTATGCAGGCGGCGCTTGAGAAGCTCGTGGGCGTAGCCGCTTTTGGCTACAGCCATAAGCCCCGTGGTGCCCCTGTCCAGACGGCTGACGGGGTGGGGGTAAACACCTTCGGGGAGGTGGGCAAGAAGGCCGTTCTCCAGGGTCATCTCCCCTTCGTTTTGGGTGGGCTGTACGGCCAGGCCGGCGGGCTTGTTGACGATGAGAAAGTCCTCGTCCTCATACACAATGTCCAGGGCCATGGGGCAGGGGGCCAGCTCCCTTTTGGGGGCTTCGTCCCCTACGGAGGCGGTAAGTTTGTCCCCGGGGGAAAGGGGATAGGTGGTGTAGACCTTTTGCCCGTTGACCAAAATCCCCTGAGGGCGGCTCTTCAGGCGGGAAATCAGGGAGGAGGAGATTTGAAACTCCTTCTCCAGCACTCGCTGTACCGGGCGGCCTGCGTCCTCCTCTTTGGCCGTATAGGTAAGAATGCGCATTACAGATACCGCTCCAGACGCTCGGTGAGCTTTTCCCGAGCCTTATCCACATTGCTTTCCAGGCGGCGGAGGAAGGCCTGGGCATCCTGCTCAAAGGCCTCTGCCTTGGCTTCCAGACGGGTCTGGGCTTCAATCAGGGCGTACTCACGGCTGTGCTCCTTCATAAACAGGGTGCGGCGGAAGCGGAGCATATCCTCGTTGAGCTTGTTGGCATTGGCGGCAAACTCCTCGATGGGAGTCCTGTGGCGGCCGTCATACTTCCCCTGCTCCTTGTTTTTCAGTACCTCCCGATAGCAGTCGGCGGCGTGGCGGACGGAGGAGTCCCAGCTTATATACAGTTCCTTCTGGGCGTGTTCCCCAAGACTGCGGCAAAAGTCCCTGTGTCTGCAGGCATAAATCACCGCTTCTCCCATCTGGCGGGGGTTTTCTGAAATGAGCAGACCGTTTCGGCCGTTGGCAATCCCCTCGGCGGCGCAGGAGCCTTCAATCATGAGACTGCCCAGCCCGCAGGCGGCGGCCTCCCGCACCACGATGCCGTTGGTATCGAAGGTGGAGGGGAAGAGGAACAGATCCGCCATGGAGAAGTAGGCTCTCAGCAGTTCCCTGTCCCGAACGGCGCCGGTGAAAATACAGCGGCCGCTTAAATTCAGGTCTTGGGCGTAAAGCTCCATCTCCTCCTTGTCCGCACCGTCGCCGATGAAAATCATACGGAAATCCTCTCCCGCTTCCTTGGCAATGTGCAGACCGGACAGGGTCAAACGCAGTCCCTTGTACCACATCATTCTGCCCACAAAGAGGAATACGGGCATTTCGGGCGGGATTTGGTGGGAAAGGCGCAGAGCCTCCACCTTGTCTGCCTCTATGGCGCCAAGAGGGAAGTCCACTCCGTTTTCCATAATCCGGTAGTCCCCTTCGTACCCAAGGGAGCGGAGGTTTTCCCCTGCCCCTCGGCTGACCACCCACACCTCGTCGCAGGCAGAGATGTTGTTTACCAGCATGCGCACGGACTGCTCCTGCAGAGCTTTGCCCTTGACGGCCCGGGCGATGTCGATATCAAACTTGGTATGATAGTGGAGAATCAGGGGGGCGCCGCACTCCTCCCGCAGAAGTCTGGCCATGTAGGTGGACATAATGGGGCAGTGGGAGTGGAGGATGTTGGGCTCCATGGAAAGAAGCTGCCGCCGCCCGGGCAGATCCAGCGGGTTCCCCGTGCGGTAGCCCACCAGGGGGGTGGTGTTGAAGCTCTTGTAGCGGATGACGGGGAAGGGGTAGTCGTCCTCCACGTTGGGATAGGCGGGCACGGCCACCTCGGCCTTTTCTCCCATGTCGGTGAGAATGCGGGCGTAGTTTAAAATGGTATTGGCCACCCCGTCAATCTGGGGCGGGAAGGAATCGTTGAGCAGACATACACGCAGTTCGTCCATGAAAACCTCCTGACGCAAAGTATAAAAGAAAAGCCCTGAGGGCGCAAATCCGAAAAAGTTTTTCCTATACTACCA
>CAYUHW010000296.1:0-2436 GCA_964444605.1 uncultured Christensenella sp.
TCCTTGTTTCCGTGCCCACGTATCAAGAGGGGCACTATATCTATGATGTCAGCGCCTATGGGAAATCCTCCCTGAAGCCTGCAGGCACTCCGGGCCCCACGCCCGAGCCCAGTTTGCCGCAAACGGGACAGCTCAGCTGGCCGGTGCCCGTGCTGACGGTTGCAGGGCTGCTGCTGTTTGCCTTTGGCTGGTGGCTGTGCTTCGGACGGAGAAAAAAGGAACATGGGGCGTAAGCTGGGTATTTTCTTCATGTGCATAGGGGCAGTGTTGCTGTTGGGCGCACTGGCCCTTTTTGCCTATAATCAGTGGGAAAGCGAGACGGCGGCAGAGACGGCGGAGGATCTGCTGAAAGAGGTGAAGCTGGTCATGGCGGCAGAGAAAACGCCCGCTCCCACGGCGGCGGACAAGCGGCCGGAAGAGCCTGAGGAACATTGGGAGGATGCTCCCATGCCCACCTTTACCCCGGAACCGACCATTGACCCAACCATGACGGAACAGCGGGTGAGAGGCTATTGGTGCGTAGGGTATTTAACCATCCCCGCCCTTGACTTGGAGCTTCCGGTCATGAACAGCTGGTCAAAGGAGAATGGCAAAGCAGGCCCCTGCAAGTACTATGGCTCCACCAAGACGGCGAATCTGGTGATTTGCGCTCATAGCTATAAAAAGTATTTCGGCAGAATCGACCAATTGAGGCCGGGGGATGAGGTTATTTTTACGGATATGGATGGGGTTGTCTGGCAGTATGAGGTGGCGGAAACAGAGATATTGATTCCCACCGCCATTGCGGAGATGACCGCAGGGGAGTATGCCCTGACTCTGTTTTCCTGCACGCCTGAGCATAATCGGCGGATTACCGTCCGTTGCCGAGCAAAGTAAATGCCATAAAGGGATGAGAGGTGAAAAGACTATAAAGCTCTTTTATGGAGTCTCCGAAGATATTGAAGATCGGTGCGTTCCTCTCAAAGAAACCCTTATAGAGCCCATACAGCGCTTTGCGGGATGTGCTGGAAGCGGAGTTGAACCAAAAGCAATGATAGACCCATGGAATCCGCCGAAGAGACGGCCGGCAAAAAATCCATATTCTATTTACAAGCACTGTCTGAAAAGGCAGGCTTTTTTATTGAACTGAAGCGGGGAACGTGCTATACTGAAAATCAACATGAAAACAGAAAGCTGAAGCAAAATGAAGAAGTTTTTCGAAAAAATCCGGATGTTTTTGAAAAAGAGTTGCGCTGTCATCGGTGCATTCTTAAAGAAAAAGGATATTCTTCTGTCCGGCAAGCGCTACGGCATCGATGCCATGGGCGCCATGGCACAGGGCTTGTTCTGCACACTGCTGGTGGGAACCATTCTGGATACCATCGGCACTCAGTTTCACATCGGCTTTTTAACCGATGCTTTGATCACCGTGGGGGAAAAGGGGTATACCATCGGCGGCTTTGCCTCGGCCATGGTGGGGCCGGGGATGGCAGTGGCCATTGGCTGTGCCCTCCACTGCCCCATGCTGGTGCTGTTTTCCCTGATTCCCGTTGGCTATGCCACCAACCTGCTGGGCGGCGCAGGGGGGCCGCTTGCAGTGTATGTGGTCGCCATCGTGGCGGCGGAGTGCGGAAAGCTGGTATCCAAAGAAACGAAGATTGACCTGCTGGTAACCCCCATTGTGACGATTCTGGCGGGCATCGGCTTGGCGAGCCTGGTGGCGGCGCCTATTGGAAAGGCGGCCAGCGCCGTCGGCAATGCCATCATGTGGGCAACGGAGCAGGAACCCTTCTTTATGGGCATTCTGGTGTCCGTAATCATCGGGGTGGCCCTGACCTTGCCCATTAGCTCTGCCGCCATCTGCGCCGCACTGTCCTTGCAGGGACTGGCGGGGGGTGCCGCCGTGGCCGGCTGCTGTGCGCAGATGATAGGCTTTGCCGTTATGAGCTTTAAGGAAAACCGCTGGGGCGGGCTGGTGGCACAGGGCATCGGCACCAGTATGCTGCAAATGGGGAATATCCTGCGGAATCCCTGGATTTGGCTGCCGCCTACACTGGCTTCCGCCATTACAGGCCCCATGGCCACGTGTTTGTTTAAACTGGAGATGAACGGAGCGGCGGTTTCCTCCGGTATGGGCACCTGCGGTCTGGTAGGGCAGATTGGGGTGTACACCGGCTGGGTGCAGGATGTAGCAAAGGGCGTGAAGACGGCCATTACTCCTATGGATTGGATCGGCCTTTTGCTCATCAGCTTTATATTGCCCGCCGTACTGACCGTCCTTCTTGCCATTCCTCTGAGAAAATGGGGAAAGATTCAAGAGGGCGATTTAAAGCTAACGCTGTAAGACAAAACTACGGCGGAGGGAGGTATTTCCCTCCGCCAAAATTATTTCTGAAAGGCTAAAAAAGTAGTTGACATTTGTACGGCAAGGTGGTATTATATTCAAGTCGGCAGACG
>CAYUHW010000297.1:0-2432 GCA_964444605.1 uncultured Christensenella sp.
GCCCAAGATTCTGCTTCTGGACGAGCCTCTGGGGGCTCTGGATCTGAAGCTCCGTCAGGAGATGCAGGTGGAGCTCAAGAAGATGCAGCAGGCGCTGGGCATTACCTTCGTATACGTCACCCACGACCAGACGGAGGCGCTGACCATGTCCGACACCATTGTCATCATGAAGGACGGGGTCATCCAGCAGATCGGCCGCCCCAAGGACATTTACAACGAGCCCAAGAACGTTTTCGTGGCGGACTTCATCGGGGAGAGCAACATCATCGCCTCCATCATGCTGGAGGACTACAAGGTGCGCATGAACGGAGTCACCTACCAGTGCGTAGACGCCGGCTTCGGCAAAAACGTGGAGGTGGACGCCGTGGTGCGGCCTGAGGATATCGACATCGTCCCCGTAGAAAAGGGCATGGTCAAGGGCACCGTTACCAGCGTGGTCTTCATGGGCGTGCATTACGAGGTGTGCGTGGACTGCGGCGGCTACGAGTGGGTGGTGCATACCACGGAGGAGACCACGGTGGGCGCCAAGGTGGGCATTGAGATTCCCCCCGATGCCATCCACATTATGAAGAAGACCCGCTCCAACAACATCTTTGACTGCGAAGTGTATCCCAACGACGGGGAGATTTGGATTGACGACAAGGCCTTTGCCTGCCCCATCCCCGAGGAATACGAGAATAAAGAGCAGGCGCTGGTGCAGATTAACCCCAAGGACGTGGAGATTGTCAATCCTCAGGACGCCTCTTTGACGGGCTTTGTCAAGGCCTGCATGTTCCTGGGCAGTCACTACGAGATCACCGTTTCCTGCGAGGAGAACGACTGGATTGCCTTCACCCCCGACTTTATGGAGGACGGTGAAGAGGTGGGCATTCGGGTAGCCCCCGACAAGCTCACCCTCTCTCACAAGAACTAAGGCACGGGGGAAGCGAAATGAAGCGCAAGGTGTTTTCCTACCCCTACATCGTCTGGATGCTTTTGTTCATCCTGGCGCCCATGCTCTTTGTGGTCTACTACGCCTTCACCGTAAACGGAAGCTTCTCTCTGGAAGCCTTTGCCGCCGTGGCAGGAAAGCAGACGTACCTGATCAGCCTCTGGGACTCCCTGAAAACGGCCTTCGTGACCACGGTCATCTGCCTGCTGCTGGGATACCCCGTGGCCTACATCCTCTCCAACATGAAAAAGGCCGTGGCGGCGCTGCTGTCCGTGTTTTTCATCGTGCCCATGTGGATGAACGTACTGCTGAGAACCTACGCTTGGCAGAGCATTCTCGGGGACTTTATTCCGGCGGTGTTCCATACAGGCTCCCTTTTGAACAACGACTTTGCGGTCATGCTGGGACTGGTGTACAACTTCCTCCCCTTTATGATTCTGCCTTTGTACAATACCCTCTCCAAGCTGGACAAAAGCTATCTGGAGGCGGCTCGGGATCTGGGGTGCAACGGGGTGCAGACCTTTGTCAAGGTGGTGCTGCCTCTGAGCGTGTCGGGCATTATCTCCGGCATCACCATGGTCTTTATCCCCTCCATCACCGCCTTTGCCGTGCCCAAGCTCTTGGGCGGCGGCATGACGGATACCCTGTACGGCGAACTCATTGAGTACCAGATCAAGCAGGTCAACGCCCTGGACGTAGGCAGCGCCATGGCCGTGGTGCTTCTCATCTGCGTGCTGGTGAGCACCGTGATTATGAACCACTTTGACAAGGATCACGAGGAAGGAGGCCGGCTCTGGTGAAAAAGTTCTCGTCGTTCTTTAAGGGCACCTATCTGGGGCTCATGCTCCTGTTTTTGTACGCCCCCATCTTTTTCCTCATTCTCTACTCCTTCAACGACTCCTTCACCCTGGGCAACTGGGTGGGCTTCACCTTTAACAACTATGTAAAGCTGCTGAAGGACAGAGAGGTGGTCAAGGCCATCACCACCACCTTGGAGCTGGCCGTAGTCTCCAGCGTGGTCGCCACCGTCGTGGGCACCGCCGCCGCCATCGGCCTTATGTCCATTAAAAAGCGTATGCGCACGGTGATTCTCAACATCTCCCAGCTCCCCATGGTGAACCCGGATCTGGTTACGGGCATCAGCTTTATGATGCTGTTCACCTTTATGAACATGCTGCGGGGAAAGCTGGGCATGGGGAACATGGACGATATGGTGCGTTTGATGATTGCCCACATCTCCTTCAACTTGCCCTATGTCATCTTCTCCGTGCTGCCCCGTCTCCGCCAGAGCAGCAACATGATGTACGAGGCCGCCATGGACTTGGGCTGCACCCCCCTGCAGGCCCTTTGGAAGGTGGTCATTCCCGACATCCAGCCGGGGATCGTGTCCGGCTTTATCATGGCCTTCACCATGAGTCTGGACGATTTCGTGGTCAGCTACTTTGCGGGCAACGGTCTGCACAACAACCTGTCCATGTACATCTACTCCGCCGTGGGCAAG
>CAYUHW010000298.1:0-2430 GCA_964444605.1 uncultured Christensenella sp.
GGCCCCTTATTACGGAAGCCTCCCCTTGGTGAACAAGGGGAGGTGGCTCTAAGCTTTAGCGAAGAGACGGAGGGGATGAGAGGAAGCAGGCTTATAAGACCTCTCAGTCTGCTTTGCAGCCAAGGGGTATAAGGGGCGCCAAGCGCATAAAAACAGGGACGGCTTTCGTCCCTGCTTTCTTCTGATAGCGCTACAGATACCCGTACATGCCCCGCACGCTGACCTCCCCCATGGTGATTGTCTCGGCGGTGCCGTCGGGGCGGCGGACGAGAAGGCCGAAGCCATCGTCAATGTCCAAGGCATAGGCGGGGGCGCAAGCTCCGTTTTTCACCAGCAGCACCTCCTTATTAAGGGTCACACAGCGGCGGCGGTACTCGTCTGTATACGCCCCATACGCCCCCTTCTCTAAAAGTGCGGGCAGGCGCAAAAGCTCCTTGCTGACGGCGGCGGCCAGGGGCAGCAGGGAGGCAGGGTGCCCCTCCAAGGTAAGAGAGGTGGCCGTGCTTTGCAGTTCCTGAGGGAAATCCTCCCGCTTTTGATGGATGTTGATGCCAACGCCCATGATCAGCCCCCTCAGGCTCCCCTCGGGGGATACGTCCAGCTCTGCCAAAATCCCGCAGAGCTTTTTTTGATGGCTGACCAGGTCGTTCATCCACTTGATGCCCGCAGAGAGCCCCGAAGCGCTCTGTATCCCTCTGGCGGCGGCTACGGCGGCCAGCCCCGTGGCGGGGAGGGTTTTTTCGGGGGAGACGGCGGGGTGCAGAAGCAGGGAAAGGTACAGTCCCATGCCGGGCTGAGAGTCAAAGTTGCGCCCAAGCCGCCCCCGTCCCCCGGTTTGCGAGAGGGCCAGGCACAGGGTGTCCCGCTTTTCCCCCTGACGGCTCAGATCCTTTAAAAAGCTGTTGGTGGAGGGAAGGACGTCAAAGCACAGCACCTGCAAAGAGGCAGGGAGCAGGGTGCGAAGCTGGGTTTCTAAAGGCTGTATGCGTTCCATGGCTCTACTATAGCACGAAAAAAAGAAAAATCCAGCCCATTGTTTACACAGATGTTGCAGTTTTGTGACAAGTGGGTGCTATAATAAGAGGTGCCCTGCCGAAAAAGGCGGGGCGTGAAAAAAATAATCTGCCTGCAACCTTCCTGTAAGGTTTCGGGTGTTATCATTGATAAAGAAAGGAAGGCGCAGGAATATGAAGGGGTACAAAGGGAGCCTGGCGGCGGTGCTGGCGGCCGGGCTGATGCTCACGGGCTGTGCGGAGAATAAGGCCGTGACCGCAGAAAAGAAAGAGGCGGCTGTGCCAGGCCTTTCTGCGGCGGCGACGGAGATTGCCCCCGGGCCCGCCCTTACCCCGGAGCCTGCCCCCGTAGCATTGGCGGCGGCGGCCACCAGCTTCCCCCAGTATCTGGATTTGGACGGAGACGGAGTCAAGGAGCTGGTGGAGCTGGTGTATCCTCAGGAGGCAGAGGCGGAGACGGAACCCTTGGAGCCAACAGAGGAAGAGGAGAAAAAACTCCTGCTTTCCATTACCCGAGGGGAGAAAAGTTGGCAGGCGGAAGTACCCATGGGGGAGGAGCCCCGCTTCTTTGCCGCCGACGGAGGCGAAGAGGAGATTCTGCTGTTGGAGATTCGGTCGGATGAGACCATCTTTTATGTCTATGCCTGGCGGTTTACGGGGGAAGAGCTGGAGCCCCTCAGCTTTGAGGAGGAAGATTGCTTCCGGGGACGGGCTGAGAGCCTTCACGGGCGGCGGCTGACCCTGCATCGGTGGGTGGACTTGCTGGGCACCTATGAGATGGAGCGGGACTACCGTTTGATCGGGGACAAGTTTATGCCTGCAGAAGACACCTGGCGTGTGGCAGACCCTACTTCCGATTACCCCCTGACGGTACTGCAGGGGCTGTATGCCCTGAGCGAAGGGGACGAAGCGGGCACGGAATTTTTGCTCCCTGCAGGCGCGGGCGTGCGCATTGTTGCCACGGATCTTACGGAAAAGGTCTGGATCAAGGCGGACACGGGGGAAACCGGGTATCTTCTTATGGAGCGGGACGAGGAGGGACGCTTCTCCTTCTTTTCGGGGGTAGCGGAGACGGAAGCCTTTTCGGGCATGCCCTATGCAGGGTAACGCTCCATAAAATAAGAAAGGCCTCCGGGGCTTAGGAGAGCCGAAGGTGACATAGGATAGGTTAAAAATGTCCCAAGGGACACGGAGTATAAAATACACAAACAGGAGAAGAGACATGAAGAAAAAGAAAAAAGGTTGGATTGCGATACCGGTGCTGGTGCTCATTGCGGCTCTGGCGGCCGGAGGGTATTTTTTCCTTCGGGACGGCGGCGCAGGCAGCGGCAGTGAGGGCACGGTATATGTGCAGTCCGTGGCGGAGATTCTGGGCGTAGGCTACGCCGGCATTCACAACCAATACGCCGGGGTGGTG
>CAYUHW010000299.1:0-2375 GCA_964444605.1 uncultured Christensenella sp.
ATGCGGGACAGCTCCCGCACCATGGCGCTGCGGTTGACCCCCAGCAGGGCGGCCAGCTCCGTTCGGCTCAGGGGGATGTGCAGCAGAGGCGAGCCGGTCTCCTCCAGCATGTCCATAAAATAGCGGCAAAGCCGTCCCCGCAGGCTTTTGACTCCCAGATAGCGCACCTGGCGGGTGAGCTGCCAGCACTTTTTGGACAGAGCGTGGAGCAGGTTCAGCCGCAGGGTGTCCCCCAAGGCGTCCTGTCGGTTCATAATGGCGGCAAAGGGGACATAGAGGGCTTCTCCCGCCGTCAGGGCCTCCACGGTAACGGGACTGCGGTTGTCCTCCGTGGCCATGAGAATAAAGCCGAACATCTCCCCGGGGGAGAGGATGCTGCGCACCTGCTCCGTGCCCCCCGGGGTCAAATGGTACCCCTTGGCCTGCCCCGACAGCAGTACCCCCGCCCAGAGGACGGGGTCCCCCTGACGCAGGAGGATGTCCCCCTTCTCAAAGGCTCTTTGCCTGCAGGGGGCTTGCTGAAGGAAGGCGGATACTTCTTCTTCCGTGCAGTTTTTGAACAGGGGACAGGGGGGAAACATGAAAACACCTCCGCAGGGACATTAGGATATAAATACTATACCTCTTGGGCGGCAGAATGTCAAAAGCCGCCTTGCTTTTATGCCGCCGTCTTGTTATAATGCCCCTATGAAGGAAACGTGGAGAGAAAAACTGGATACAACCATAGACTACCGCCATGTGGACGTGGTGGACGGCATTCGGGGCATCTCCGTTTTGATGGTGCTGTGGTTCCATTTCTGGCAGCAGACCTGGCTCATGCCCGGCTACCCCACCCCCTGGCTCAGTTTCTTGGGTATACGGGAACTGACTCCCGTGCATATCCGCTGGGTGGGCTATCTGTTTGTGGACATGATGGTGCTGATCTCCGCCTTCTGCCTGTCTTTGCCCTTAGCCAGAAGCATGCTGTTGGGGGAGAGCATGGACGAGGCGGCGGTCTTTTACAAAAAGCGCTTTGCCCGCATCTACCCCAGCTATCTGCTCTGCGTGCTGATCTGCTTTTTCCTTTTGCTATGGGAGGGAAAGTATCCCAATGTGTCCATGGCCGTGCGGGACTTGCTCAGCCATCTGACCTTTACCCACATGTTTCGGGCGGACACCTATGTCTTTAGCTACATCAACGGCGCCCTGTGGACGGTGGGGCTGGAGGTGCAGTTTTATCTCTTCTTTCCCCTGTTGAGCCGGCTCTTTAAGCGCTGGAGCGGGGCGGTGTATTTGACGCTTATGGGGCTGGGCGCCGCCTTTATCTACGGCTTTGCCCTCAAGCACACCCCCGTAAGCATGGTGGTGAACCAGTTCCCCGCCTTTTTCCCCGTCTTCGCCAACGGTATGCTGGCGGCGTGGCTGTTCACCTTTTACTGCACCCGCTGTAAGTGCAAGAGAGTTCTGGGGCTTGTGTTTACGGTGCTGGCCGTGCTGGCGGCGGTGTGGATTCAAAAGCTGCTGGTGGGCTGCTATAGCTGGCGGGAGGATAAACAGCTTTGGCAGCTGCAGAACCGCATAGAGCTGAGCTTTGCCTTTATGGCCTTTCTCCTTTGCACCGCTCTGGCAATGAAGCCCTTCCGCTGGCTGTTTTCCAACAGGGCCGTGCGGTTTTTGGGGAGCATCTCCTTTAATATGTATATGTGGCACCAGTATATTATGGTGGGGCTGGTGCGCAGCGCAGGCTATTTGAACGGGGGCGAGGTCACGGCGGCAGGGGCGCAGACCCAGTGGCTGCTTACAGGGCTGGGACTGCTTTTGTCTTTGCTGGCGGCGGTGGCGGCTACCTATTTAATAGAAAAACCTATTCAAAAATGGATTATGCATGGAGGTAAACAAGCATGAAGTATGAGTACAGAACCAGCGGCGTGTGCGCCAAGGAAATCACCTTTGAGATTGAAAACGGCAAGGTTCATGATGTGAAGTTCCTGGGCGGCTGCAACGGCAACCTGAAGGCCATCTCCAAACTGGTGGAGGGCATGGAGGCGGAGAACGTGATCCGCATTCTCAAGGGGAACACCTGCGGCTTAAAGCGCACTTCCTGCGCAGACCAGCTTGCCTTGGCACTGGAGAAAGCGGAAGGAAAATAAGGGCGGTTCCTTTTGGAACCTAAAGGCCGGGACGGATTTCCGTCCCTTTTTTGTTGGAGAAGGGGAAGGAATTTGCCATTGCCCATGGCAGTGAAATCTGTGCGATGTACAGGTGAAATATGGCTGCGGCATGTGAAATCCATCCTGGGGATGGGTTTTGGAGGGGACGCTGTGCGTCCCTGCTATTTGCGTATCCCCTCAGTCTTCGCTATCGCTCAGACAGCTCCCCTTGGCGAACAAGGGGAG
>CAYUHW010000300.1:0-2370 GCA_964444605.1 uncultured Christensenella sp.
ATGTACAGCAGGGGCTTTTCTCCACCTCCGTATCCGAGCTGCTTCTCTACCGCATTCTGGACATTAAGTCCCGCCGCACCTTCTGGCAGAAACTGGTGGGCGTAGGAGATGTGACCTTGTACAACGCCGATGCCAGCGACAGCCAGATTGTGCTTAAGAACATCCGCAACCCTGACGCCGTCCGCCGCTTCCTCTCCCAGATCATCGAAAGCCGCCGCAGTGAAAAGGGCGTAACCGGTCGGGAGATGTACGGCGCCACCGCCAAGGAGCCCTGCGACCACGGCCCCGGGCCCGGACCCCGTCCCGGCTTTGAAGACATCGACGGCGACGGCATTCCCGACGTCATGCATTGAGTCTTTTCGGTGGGAAATTCTTGACTTTTTCCCGCCGCCATGCCATAATAAGAGCAATTCCGCAGGGAAGGCGCAGGAGTACGCATCCGATCGGGCTTACAGGGAAGAACGTCCTTGACTGAAAGCGTTCAGCCGCAGCAGATGCCGAAGACAGCGCCGGAGCGGGCGTATAAGGGCTCAGCCCGAAAGCGCGGCATTCCTCCGCCGCCAAGGAGGACAAAAGGGCGTGTAAGCGCCGAAGATGGGTGGCACCACGAAGCAGATATGCTCTCGTCCCATAAGCGGGATGGGAGCTTATTTTATATAAGCCGCCCCATGCAAGGAAAGAACCGAAGAAAGGACAGATACGAAATGGAAAGAATCAAGCCCCGTACCCTCTCCGGGTTTATGGAGCTGCTGCCTCAGAAGCAGTTGCAGATGGAAAAGTTTATGGAGGTACTGCGGGAAAGCTACAGCCTATACGGCTTTACGCCCCTGGATACCCCCATCATTGAGTCCGCCCCCATCCTGCTGGCCAAGGGCGGCGGTGAAACGGAAAAGCAGATTTACCGCTTTGAAAAGGGCGACAGCGACCTGGCGCTGCGTTTTGATTTAACGGTGCCGCTGGCTAAGTATGTGGCCATTCACTATGGGGAGCTGAGTTTCCCCTTCCGCCGCTTCCAGATTGGAAAGGTGTACCGCGGAGAGCGGGCGCAGCGGGGACGTTTTCGTGAATTCTATCAGGCGGATATCGACGTCATCGGCGACGGCCAGTTGGATATTCTCAACGAGGCAGAGATTCCCTCCGTTATCTACCGCACCTTCACGGCTCTGGGACTGAAGGATTTTACCATTCGGGTGAACAACCGAAAGATTCTCAACGGCTTCTACGCCATGCTGGGGCTCTCGGAAAAATCCGGAGACATTATGCGCACGGCAGACAAGCTGGAAAAGATTGGAGCGGAAAAGGTATCCGCCATTCTCACCGGGGAACTGGAATTGAGTTCTGAGCAAGCCCAGTCCATTTTGGACTTCATGGCCATTCAGGGCAGCAACCAAGAGGTACTGGAGCGGCTCTCCGCCTACAAGGGGCAGAACGAGCTGTTCGATTTGGGTTTGGAGGAGCTCACCGCCGTAGTGCGGTATCTTTCCGCCTTTGGGGTGCCGCAGGAGAATTTCTCTGTGGATTTGACCATTGCCAGAGGCTTAGACTACTACACCGGCACGGTATACGAAACCGTTATGAACAAGCATCCCGAGATTGGCTCCATCTGCTCCGGCGGACGGTATGACAATCTGGCCGAATACTACACGGACAAAAAACTCCCCGGCGTGGGCATTTCCATCGGCGTTACCCGCCTGTTCTATGTGCTGGAGGAGCAGAAAATGCTCAACAACAGCATGACCACCGCCCCGGCGGACGTGCTGATTCTGCCCATGAGCGAGGACCTTGCCGCCGCCATCGAAACGGCTACCGCTCTGCGGGAAGCAGGCATCCGCACCCAGCTTTACACAGAGAAAAAGAAGTTCAAGGCTCGCATAAGCTATGCGGACAAACTCGCCATCCCCTATGTACTGTTTTTGGGCGAGGACGAGATTGCCGCAAATGTGGTGACCTGCAAGGACATGGGCACAGGCGAGCAGAAGACCCTGCCCCTTTCGGAGCTTATCCCCCTGCTTAAGGAGGGCTTGGCGAAAAAGAACGGCGGCGCTTTGATACAGGAATAACAAAATTCAAAATACAGGAGACAGAATCATGACACAATCCAGAACCCATACCTGCGGGGAACTGCGTCTTGAAGATGCAGGCAAGCAGGTCACTTTGGCCGGCTTTATGGAGAACGTACGGGAGGTTGGCGGCAGCCTTGCCTTCGTGGTGCTCCGGGACTTTTACGGCACTACTCAGTTGGTAGTGGAGAACGAGGAACTGTTGGGGCTCATTAAGAGCCTGAACAAGGAAAGCACCCTGCAGGTCACCGGCGTGGTGCGGGAACGCTCCAGCAAGAACCCCAAGCTCCCCACGGGAGATATCGAGGTG
>CAYUHW010000301.1:0-2364 GCA_964444605.1 uncultured Christensenella sp.
CTTGTCCACCGCTACCTGACGGTTCTCTTCAAAGAACCACACATGGTGAGGGGGCACGGCGTACTTCTCCAGATGCTCGTTAATCTCCGTCTCCATGTAAATTTTCCCGGCGGCGGCGATTTCGGAATAAATCTTCCGCCCCTCAAAGAGACGGCACAGCATGGCGCTTTCTTCGGGAGTAAAGAGGCTGGAGTAAATCACTTCCCCCGTGTGCCTGTCCACAACCCGGGCCCCGTTGGAGGTCACCCAGTAGCGAATGCGCTTTTCCGCTTCAATCTGCGGCGGGAACATATCCTCCACTCTTCCGGTGCAGGGAATGATTTCAATCCCCATATCGATAGCTCTTTTCAGAGCATGCATATTTCTCAAAGACAGATATACCTGATCCCGCTGCAGGCTGGTGCCGTCAAAGTCCAGCAGAATCCCCTTAATTTCTTTCGTCATGATACCCCCGTGGCCTCTGTGCTTCCACAGTGCCGCTTTATACTGTTCAGCAGTATTTTAGCGCAGATTTTGGAACGTGTCAATAAGTTTTTGGAACGTTCCAAAATTCGTCGTGTTTAAAAAATTGGGGCTTGCCACCTTGCTTGCAAAGATGTATATTGTATAAAAGAGATTTATGTTTTGAAAGGGTTGCCTTCTATGCCGACCATTAAAGATATTGCCAAAGCGGCGGGTGTTTCCCACGGCACGGTTTCCAACGTGCTGAACAAGCGGGGAGGCGTCAGTTATGAGAAAATACGTCTGGTAGAGCAGACGGCACGGGCCCTTGGGTATTCCATTGACGAAAAGGCCAGTCTTCTGCGCAGGGGCACCACCAAAACCCTGTCCGTTGTGCTGCCCGACATTGCCGAACCCCGCTATGCGGATCTGTACACCGGCATTCTGCGGGAAGCAGAGGCGCAGAACTACTCCCTGCGCCTGTTCCTTACGGACGGCATGCCCTATTTGGAGCGCCGTGCCATTGAGGAATCCCTGACGCTGAAAGTTTGCGGCATTCTAACCGTTTCCTGCCTGCAGAATCACAAGAAGGAATACGCCGCCCCTCTGTCCAAAAAAATCCCCGTATTGTTTCTTGAGCATCCTGCCGAGCAGAAAAAGCCTCTCCCCTCCTTCACCTTCTCCATGCAGGAAGGGGCAAAGCGCATGGCGGAAGCCTGCCGTAAAGATGGTCTGCCCGATAAAGGGAAGCTCTGCGCCGTAACGGGAGATTTGGAACTGCTGGATCAGGCGGCTTTTCGGGATGCTTTGGGGCAAACACTGCCTTTGGAGGAAGGGGATATCTATGCCTGCCTTCGCTACGGGCAGTCCTCCTCCGTATTAAAGCTCCTGCTGCGGGATCCTCTCCCCGAGGCGGTATTCTGTTCCCAGCAGTCTCTGGCGGAACAGACGGCGGCGGCCTTTGAGGCGGCCTGCCTGCCTCCTCCCCGCATCTATACCCTGACCCCCTTGCGTCCTGAGGGCAATCCCCGCTTCAGCACCTTTTCTTTGAATTATCGGCGCATGGGCAAGGACGCCGTGGAAGCCCTGTTAGGGCATTTGGAGGGAAAGAACCTCGTCTCCCGGGAATATGCCTGCAGTACCCAGAGCGGCCCCGTAGGCTGTCCCGCCGTAAAAAAACAGCGCACACTGCGGGTCTTGGCTCACGAGACCCCTACCATGAATGCGCTGAAGAGTCTGCTGCCTCGTTTCTGCCAAAAAAGCGGTTTGGAGGTGGAGCTGCATACGGGACACATGGACATGGTGTTTGACTCCCTGCTCAATCCGGACGCTTCCGCTTATGACGTGGTGCGGCTGGATCCCTCCTCCCTGCCCTATTTCGGCCCTCGGTATTTTACGCCCCTCAATGCCATTGACCCCGGAGTGGCCAGCCAGTTCAATCATTTTCTGCCCGGCCTGCAAACGGAGTTTTCCGCCGTGGGCGGACAGCTCTATGCCCTGCCCTTTGACATTGCGGTGCAGCTTTTGTTCTATCAGAAGTCCGTCTTTGAGGATATCGGACAGATGCGCGCCTTTTACGAAGCCACCGGGCAGTCTCTGGAATTGCCTTCCGACTATGAGGAGTTTGACCGCATCGTCCGCTTCTTCTCCAAAGCCCACCGTCCCGACTCCCCCATTCGCTACGGCTCCAGTCTTGCGCCTTCCCGCCCCACCTCCGTTACGGCGGAGTACCTGCCCCGTCTTCTGGCCGCAGGAGGTCTGCGCTACAGTTCCAACGGCTGTTTGAACCTGCTGACCCCCGGCGCCCTGCAGGCGCTGGAAGGATATGTGGACTTTGCTACCTGCACCGCCAGCAAGCGGGTGGAGAGCTGGAGCAGCATTGCCCAGGACTTTGTCAACGGTCAGACTGCTACGGCAATTCTC
>CAYUHW010000302.1:0-2350 GCA_964444605.1 uncultured Christensenella sp.
GATGGTGCCGATGTTTACGTGAGGCTTGTTCCGTTCGAATTTTGCTTTAGCCATTACAATGTCCTCCTAAGATGATGTTTGTTTTCACCCGCATGCGGAAATTGTAACGGCTGCGGGTTGCCTTTAAAAAACATGGAGCGGGTGATGGGAATCGAACCCACGTAGCCAGCTTGGGAAGCTGGAGCTCTACCATTGAGCTACACCCGCTTGTCACAGTACCTTGATGTATTGTACCCGTTTTTTTTCTGCTTGTCAATACATCTTCTTCGGTTTGAGGACAAATCTTTTTTCAGCCGTCCTCAAACTTTTTAACTGCTTCAAAGCACAAAAAAGGGGACCTGCTTTTCGGCAAGTCCCCTGGGAATTTTAAGGCATATCAGCCGGTGAAGGGGTCGTTCTGATAGGGAGGCGTGGTGTCCCCGGGCTCGTTGGTCGGTGCGGGGGTGGTCTCCGGCTGCAGGGGGGCAGGGGTTATGACCTCAGGGGTGGCTCCCGCCATAATCTCCGGAGAAGCCGTTGGCACCACATACCCCAGCTCGTGGGGAGAGATGGTGACGCCGCCCTTGCTGTACAGGTACACGGTGACGTTGTCCGCCCCCTGTCGTGTAAAGCTCAGGGCCTTTTCCATAATGGCCGACCAGTTGTTCTTCAGCCTCGTAAACTTGGTGGTCAGCTCCTTGGCATTCCCCACCTCAATACGGTATCCCTCCTCCGTATAGAGGCTGATGCCCATGGTCTCGTTCAAATCCGCCTTGGCAATCTTGTATAGCAAGCCGAAGTCGTTGAGACCGTTGAGGACGTCCAGCATGCTCTGCACCTGCTCGTCCGCCGCTTCGCCGATGGTATCCCCCGCCACAATGCGGGTGACCACCATGCCCACCACCAGAGGCAGTCCCTGACGGTCGTTGGCATCGCTCTCCAGAATGATGCCCTTTTCATCTACAATGGCCAAATACTCCGAGTTGGGGCCCCACTGGACGGCGCCGACGGCCTTGCGCTCCTTTACGGCAATGGAGATGCGGTTGGGGAACACATACCTTACCGTCACATCCAAATAGGGGTCTTCCTCCAGCGTCTTCTCCGCCTGAGAGAGATCCTGCAAAAGGATATGCTTCTTCGTCTTCAGCCCGGATCTTTCCGCAATCTCTCCCTCGGTGTAGCGGGTAAGGGTGCCTGTTACCTGAATCCCCTGAACCAAAAAGGCAAAGTAGGCGGCAACGAGCACCAACGCCGCCAAAACGGCCAGGGCGCCCACGGTGTTCATGCGGCGCTTAAAGGCCTCCGCCCGTTGCTTTCTGCGCTTTTCCTTCTGAATTTGCTGCTGTTTCTGCCGAAATTCGCTCCGCTCTTGGGCACGGATTCTGGCTTCCTCCTGCTCTCTGGCGGCGTCCGTCTCCTTGGTCACCACGGTGGTGGCCGCCTTCTTGGCATACTGTCTGCGGCCGTACTCGTCCTTGCGGTTCTTCTTGGGGCGCTTCCCCGTCCTGCGGCCGTAGCGGTCAAAGGCGAAGGTCTCCTGCTCCTCCCCCTTGCTTGGGGCGGGCTTGTCCGCCTTTTTCGGCTCCTCCTCCCAGGTAAACTTCTGCTTTTGGGCGGTTTCGGGAGCTTTGGGGGTATACGCTTCCTCCCGCCAGTCCATGTCCTCTAAAGTCGGCTCCTGCTCTTTTGAGACAGAATCTTCAAAAGCAGGCGCTTCGTACGCCTCCTCTTCCTCAGAAGATGCCTCACGGCGGGGCTTTTTCTCCGAAGCCTTCTTCCTCTGAGACTTCTTTTTCCCGGAGGAAGCCTTTTTCTTCTCCCTGCGTTCAAAGAGAGAAAAGCTCTCCTCCGGCTCCTCCTCAAACAGAGGCTCCATGTCCTCGGACAAGGAAGCGTCCAGTTCCTCGTCCTCGGCAAAAAGGTCTATATACCCGGAAACGGGCTTTTTCTTGCTTTTCTTGGCCATGCTGCCTCCCAAACTCTTTTGCTTCTTTCTTCGGCGCCCGATTATTCCTCCCGAACAATCCGTGCGCCCAGCTTCTGCAGGCTTTCCTCCAAGCGCCAGTAGCCTCTGTCAATGCGCCGGGCTTTCTCCACCAGCGTAATGCCCTCTGCCCGCAAGCCTGCCAGCACCAGCGCCGCCCCGCCCCTTAAATCGTGGGCGGTTACCTTGGCGCCGTGGAGGGCTTTCACCCCCCGAATCACCGCCATGTCCCCCCGAATGTGGCACAGTGCGCCCATTTTGCGCAGTTCCTCCCCGTGGGCAAAGCGGTTTTCAAAAATCGTTTCTACTATAATACTGGTGCCCCTGGCCACGGTGCAGAGGCTGAAGAACTGGCTCTGCAAATCCGTGGGGAACCCGGGATAGGGG
>CAYUHW010000303.1:0-2267 GCA_964444605.1 uncultured Christensenella sp.
GTCATCCGCATCCTCTCCCGCAAGACCAAGAACAACCCCTGCCTCATCGGCGAGCCCGGCGTAGGCAAAACGGCCATTGCCGAGGGGCTGGCGCAGCGGATTGTCAAGGGGGACGTCCCCGACAATCTGAAGGATCGGCAGGTATTCTCCCTGGACATGGGGGCGCTGGTGGCAGGCGCCAAGTACAGAGGGGAGTTTGAGGAGCGCTTTAAGGCGGTGCTGGGAGAGGTTCGCCAGAGCGAGGGGAAGATTCTTCTGTTCATCGACGAGCTGCACACCGTAGTGGGCGCAGGCAAGAGCGACGGCGCCATGGACGCAGGCAACCTCCTAAAGCCCATGCTGGCAAGGGGAGAGCTTCACTGCATCGGCGCCACCACCTTGGACGAGTACCGCAAGTATATTGAAAAGGACCCCGCCCTGGAGCGCCGTTTCCAGCCGGTTATGGTGGACGAGCCGACGGTGGAGGACACCATCAGCATTCTGCGGGGCATTAAGTCCAGGTACGAGGTGTACCACGGAGTGAAGATTCGGGACGAAGCCTTGATTTCCGCCGCCGTTCTCTCCCACCGCTATATTTCCGACCGCTTCCTCCCCGACAAGGCCATTGACCTTGTGGACGAGGCCTGCGCCATGATCAAGACGGAAATGAGCTCCATGCCCACGGAGATGGACGAAATCTCCCGCAAAATCATGCAGTTGGAGATTGAGGAAACCGCCCTCAGCGACGAAACGGACAAGCAGGCCCTTGCCCATCTGGGGGACATCCGCAGGCAGCTCAGCGAGCTTCGGGACACCTTCCAGCAGATGAAGGCCAATCTGGAAAACGAGAAGTCGGGCATCTCCAAGGTGCAGACCCTGCGGGAGCGGATTGAACAGCTTCACGCCCGGATTGAGCAGGCGGAAAACGAATACGATTTAAACAAAGCCGCCGCCCTTAAGTACGGAGAACTGCCCAAGGCGGAAAAGGAGCTGGAGGAGGAGGAAAAAAAGGCCTCCGCCAAGGAAAACACCCTCCTTCGGGACCATGTGGGGGAGGACGAAATCGCCACGGTGGTCTCCAAGTGGACGGGGATTCCCGTAAATAAGCTCCTGGAAAGCGAGCGGCAGAAGCTCCTGCATCTGGACAATGTGCTTCATGAGCGGGTAGTCGGCCAGGACGAGGGGGTCGAGCGGGTATGCGACGCCATCCTCCGCAGCCGGGCGGGGATTCAGAACCCCAACCGCCCCATCGGCTCCTTTTTGTTCATGGGGCCTACGGGGGTAGGCAAGACGGAGCTGTCCAAAGCCCTTGCCCAGTCCCTCTTTGACGATGAGAAGAACATGGTGCGTATAGACATGAGCGAGTACATGGACAAGTTCTCCGTGTCCCGTCTCATCGGCGCCCCTCCGGGATATGTGGGCTATGACGAAGGCGGCCAGCTTACGGAGGCCGTCCGCAGAAAGCCCTACGCCGTGGTGCTTTTTGACGAAGTGGAAAAGGCCCACCCCGAGGTGCTCAACGTGCTTTTGCAGGTGCTGGACGACGGGCGGATTACCGACGGGCAGGGGAGGACGGTGGACTTTAAGAACACCATCCTCATCCTCACCAGCAATCTGGGCAGCGAACTGCTGCTGGAGGGCATGGGCAGGGACGGCCGCATTACCCCCGAAACGGAGGAAAAGCTCCACGCCCTGCTGAAGACCCAATTTAGACCGGAGTTTATCAACCGTCTGGACGAGATTGTCTTCTTTAAGCCCCTGACGGCGGAGAACATGCACGCCATTGTGGATCTGCTGTTGAAGGATCTGGAGAAGCGGCTCAAGGACAGAGGCTTGTCTTTAAACGTAACGGAGGAAGCCAAGGCCTATATTATCGACCGGGGCTCCGACCCTCTCTTCGGCGCCAGGCCTTTAAAGCGGTATATCCAAAGCAAGGTGGAGTCCCTGCTGGCTAAGTACATCATCGCCAACAGCCCCCGGGAAGGCACCGCCCTCACCGTGGACATGGCCGAAGGAAACTTGCACGTTGGGCAATAATGCCGCCCTTTGGGTGCGGCAGTGAAATCTGCAGATGGGTTGCGGAAGGGATGCGCTGCATCCCTTTTTTTCGCTTATCCCCTCAGTCCTCGCTATCGCTCAGACAGCTCCCCTTAAACATTAAGGGGAGCCTTTTGTAATAAGAAACTTTTTTTCCTTAGCTTTTAAGTACGAGAAAGACTTATAGCGCATGGCTCCCCTTGATGTGCAAGGGGAGCTGTCGCCGAAGGTGACTGAGGGGATAAGAAAAA
>CAYUHW010000304.1:0-2251 GCA_964444605.1 uncultured Christensenella sp.
GAAGTAGACGGCGACGAGCTGATGAACAAGATGATTGTGAAGAACACCAAGACCGGTGAGCTCACCACCATCGAAGCCGATCCCGATGACGGCATCTTCGGTCTCTTCGGATTTATTGGTCTGCTGCCCAACACCGGCCTCTTTGAGGGTCAGATCGACATGGAGAACGGCTATGTTCTCACCGATGCCGATATGCACACCAATCTGCCCGGCGTATTCGCCGCAGGTGACCTTCGCAAGAAGAGCTTGCGTCAGGTTGTAACCGCTGCTGCCGACGGCGCCATCGCCGCCATGCAGGCTGAAAAGTACATTGCGGATCTTCACTGATTCGTAAAAATAAGATAATCCATTTGGAGGTATACTATGCTGGAAGTTGATAAAAATACTTTTGAAGCAGAAGTGCTTCAGGCCCCTGGCAAGATTCTGGTGGACTTCTACGGTGACGGCTGCGTTCCCTGCGCCGCTCTGATGCCCCACATCCACGCTTATGCCGAAGAGTACGGCGACAAGATTAAGTTCTGCGCCCTGAACACCACCAAGGCCCGCCGTCTGGCCATCGCCCAGAAGGTTCTCGGTCTCCCCGTAATCGCCATCTACGAGAACGGCCAGATGATCGATTCCAAGGTCAAGGATGATGCCACTCCCGAAAGCGTTCTGGAGATGATCAAGAAGTACGCCTAAGCGTACAAAATACCCCTACGGTAGTTAGCTCACAGCGGAGCTTACTATAAACAAAATACTAAGGAAGGAGATAAGACATGAGCATTTTAGCTGGTAAAAAGGCCATCATCATTGGTGACCGTGACGGCATTCCCGGACCGGCTATCGCCCTTTGCGTTGAAAGCGCAGGTGCGGAAGTTGTGTTCTCCTCGACGGAGTGCTTTGTCTGAACGAGCGCTGGTGCAATGGACCTGGAAAATCAGAAGCGGGTCAAAGGTTTTGCCGAGCAGTATGGTCCCGAGAACGTAGTAGTTCTTTTGGGTGCTGCGGAGGGCGAAGCGGCCGGTCTGGCTGCTGAAACCGTCACCAATGGTGACCCCACTTTTGCTGGTCCGTTGACAGGAGTCCAGTTGGGACTCACGGTGTATCATGTGTGCGAGCCTGAAGTCAAGGAAGAGTTTGACGCTGACGTGTATAGCGAACAGGTCGAAATGATGGAAATGGTTCTCGATGTAGACGATATCTGCAACGAGATGAGTGCCATCCGTGACGAGTACTGCAAGTACCTTGGTTAACACACTGGGGCGACGGGTTTCCCGCCGCCCCAACCTGTATTTATACTCAATAATTTTCGAAAACAATTACAAAGTAAGAACAATCGTTTTAAACGATTATAAATTCCAATTTGTCGAAAGGAAGTTTTTACCATGAAAAGCGTAATCAAGGGCGCCGGATATATTCTGGTTCATACCCCCGATATGGTCATCCATAACGGCACCACCCAGACTACCGAGCGCATCGTCAATCCTGAGAGCGAGTATCTGAAGGAGCTGCCCTCCCATCTGCGCACCTTCGAGCAGGTCTGCGAGTACTATCCCAATCAGGTGTATATTGGGAACAAGACTCCCGATGATTTGGCCGCCGTACCCCAGCCCTGGCATGACAAGAGCTGCCCCGTAAACGACCGCTACGGTCATTTCGGCCAGATTATGCCTCAGGAAGAGTTCCTTCTTCTCATGCAGGCCTGCGACGTCTTCGATCTGGTAGAACTGGACAAGGACTTTGTAGCTAAGTATAAAGAGCAGCTGGCTGCCAACCCCCTCATTGACGAGACCATCATGGCTCGTGTGAAGGACGGTATCGACGGTGCCGAAGTAGCCCGTCTGGTCAGCGAAGAGCACAGCGAAGGCCTCTATGACCACGATGTGCTGGTAGGCGCCGTAAAGCGTGCCCACGATATCGATGTAAACCTGTCCGCTCATGTTATGCATGAGAATCTGGTTTCCAAGGCTTCTTCCGTGCTGTCCATTCTGGCCGCCGTCAAGAATTCCGGCATCGATAAGAACGAGGTGGAATATGTCATTGACTGCGCCGAGGAAGCCTGCGGTGACATGAATCAGCGCGGCGGCGGCAACTTCGCCAAATCCGCTGCAGAAATTGCCGGCCTGATGAATGCTACCGGTTCCGATGCCCGTGGCTTCTGCGCCGCTCCCACCCACGCCATGATCGAGGCCGCTTCTCTGGTGGCAGCCGGCACCTACAAGACCGTTATGGTCACCGCCGGCGGCTGCACCGCTAAGCTGGGTATGAA
>CAYUHW010000305.1:0-2224 GCA_964444605.1 uncultured Christensenella sp.
CTGGTCCACTGCGACAAGTGCGGCTGGGTGCCCCTTCCCACGGAACAGCTTCCCCTGCTTCTGCCGGATGTAGCGGACTTCGCCCCCGGGGATGACGGCTCCTCCGCCCTCATCCGCGCCACGGAGTGGATTCACACCACCTGCCCCCGCTGCGGCGGCCCTGCCGAGCGGGAGACGGACACCATGCCCAACTGGGCGGGTTCCAGCTGGTACTTCCTCCGCTACTGCGATCCCCACAATGACAACGCCCTGGCTTCCCCCGAAGCCCTGAAATATTGGATGCCCGTTGACTGGTACAACGGCGGCATGGAGCATACCACCCTCCATTTGCTCTACAGCCGGTTCTGGAATCAGTTCCTCTATGACTGCGATGCCGTCCCCTACCGGGAGCCCTACAAAAAGCGCACCAGCCACGGCATGGTGCTGGGTGAGAACGGGGAAAAGATGAGCAAGTCCCGCGGCAACGTGGTGAACCCCGACGATATCGTAGACGAAGTGGGCGCCGACGCCTTCCGCACCTATGAGATGTTCATGGGCGCCTTCGATCAGCCCATCCCCTGGAGCACTGCCGGTGCAAGAGGCTGCCGAAAGTTTTTGGAGCGTGTGTGGCGTCTGCAGGATATGGTCAAGGGCGAGGGAGAGACTCCCGAGCTTCGGGGCAAGGTACACGCCTGCATCAAGAAGGTGACGGAAGACTTTGAGCGCATGAAGTTCAACACCGCCATCGCCGCCATGATGGCTCTGGTCAACGACTTCTACGGCAAGGGCAGCGTCACCAAGGACGAACTGCACACCCTGCTGCTGCTCCTCAACCCCGTTGCCCCCCACATCTGCGAGGAGATCAACGAGAATCTGGGCTATGAGGAGCCCCTCCACCACGCACAGTGGCCTCAGTACGACGAAAGCGCCCTGGTGGCCGATGAGGTGGAGTACGGCGTGCAGGTCAACGGCAAGGTGCGCTGCCGCATAAAGATGGCCGCCTCCGCCTCCAGGGAAGATGTGGAAAAGGCCGCTTTCAACGCCCCCGAACTGGCGCCCTTTATTGCGGGAAAGACCGTCCGTAAAATCATCGTGGTGAAGAACATCGTCAACGTGGTGGTCGCCGGATGACGGAGGTATGGGACTGGTTGCGGGAGTTTGCCCTGACCACGGGGAAAAATCTGGCGCTGGGACTGCTGGTGCTGGGAATCGGCCTGAAGGTGTGCGGCTGGGTAAGCAAGCGCCTTAAACGCTCCCGCCTGTCTAAAATCGACCCGGAAGCCCAGTCCTTTGTCCACAGCTTTCTCTCCGTCGGCATGCGGGTGCTGGTTATCATCATCTCCGTAGCCATTATGGGGGTGCCTACCGCTTCCATCGTCACCTTGCTGGGAAGCTGCGGGGTGGCCATCGGCCTTGCTTTGCAGGGAAGCCTCAGCAACGTGGCCGGAGGCATGATGCTCCTGCTCTTCCGCCCCTTTAAGGTGGGGGACTACATCATCAGCGGGGACAGCGAGGGCACCGTGGAGGAGATGTCCGTGTTCTATACCACTTTGGTGACCCCGGACAACAGCGTGGTGGTCATTCCCAACGCCGCCTTGAGCAATTCCGTCCTCAAAAATATCTCCGCACGGGACACCCGCCGCATTACCCTGACCTTCCTTTTAAGGCAGAACACCCCCGTAGATAAGGGGGCAGAGGCTCTGCTTGCCTTGGCGGGGAAGAATGATAAGGTGCTGGATACCCCGGCTCCCTTTGCGGCCTTTACAGCCTACGGGCAGGGCGGCATGGAGTTTACCCTGCGGGTGTGGGTCAAGACCCGGGACTACTGGGAGGTTCTCTATGATTTGCAGGGAAAGAGCCAGGAGGTTCTGGCGGAAAAGGGACTGGAAGTCTATGTGCCCGCCGTCCAGGTGACAAACAAATAAGCAATCCGCCCCCGAACATCCTTCGGGGGCGAACTGTATCTTGCGCACAAAAAGCCTCTTTTAAATGCTCAGCTTAAAACCGATAAGGCGCCTGACTGAGGGAGAGAAAGCAGATTCCTGCTTATCCCCTCAGTCTTGTTCGCTACACTCACAATCCAGCTCCCCTTACCCAATAAGGGGAGCCTTGCGGCGCAAGCAAATTGCGCTGTACTCATCTTTTAGCATTGGAAAGACTTAAAAAATCTTGCCTCCCTCTGAGGAGCAATGTCATTAACTTAAGAACCAAAGCGCCAAGAGACTTCTTTCTCTCCCTCAGTCTG
>CAYUHW010000306.1:0-2218 GCA_964444605.1 uncultured Christensenella sp.
CCCCCACCCCCGACCCCTTTGCCGGGGTGGAGAAGGTGGTTTTGGAGGAGGACGAACGCTTTTACTATGCGGAACTGACGGAAGAATTGAAGGTGCGCATTACCGGCCTCAGCTTCCCAGAGGATGCTTCCGACTGCCGCATGACCTATGAGGATCTGCGGTATGTGGGGCTTATGTACATAGACTACAACGGGGAGGAGCAGGTGGGAGAGCTTATGGTGCACCGTCTGGTCGCCCGGGACATTCTGGAGATCTTCTATAAGCTCTATCTTTACGGCTACCAGCTTTCCTCCGTCCGTCTGGTGGACGACTACGGCCAGCCCGGGCAGGACTCCTTGTCCATGGCGGACAACAACACCTCCGCTTTCTGCTATAGAAAGGTGAACAACAGCAAAAAGCTCAGTTGGCACAGCTTTGGGGCGGCGGTGGATATTAACCCCGTGGAAAACCCCTACATCAACGGAAAGAGCGTGTCCCCCGAGGCAGGACGGGCCTATCTGGACAGAAAGGATCTGCGCCCCCACATGATTACCCACGAGGACTACGCCTATACGCTCTTTAAGGAGTACGGCTGGAAGTGGGGCGGCGACTTTAAGGGGGACAAGGACTATCAGCATTTTTATAAGGACATCGGCTTAAAACGGTAAAAGGAAGGTAGAAAAGATGACGGAAACTTTGCGCCAAGAGGCGGAGAAAATTTTAAGCAGGGAGCCCGTGTGGTATGCGGACATGCTCCAGTCTCTAAAGCGGGGGCTGGGACAGGCGGTCTATGCAAAGGAGAATACGGTGCTCATTCAGGAGGCCCGGGAAGGTTTTTACCGCCTGTGTACGGACGGCGTGCAGGCGGGTCTGCAGGCCTTTGAAAACCGCCCCGCTCCCTTTCTGGCGGTCATGCGGGGAGAGGGCGTGGAGGAGATTGCCGCCCGTCTGGGCCTGCAGGTGGGTCAGCCCTGCTGTCAGGGCGTCTATTTGGGAACGGAGCCTTTAATTTGGAGCATGGAGGGGCTGGAGATTGGCCCCATGACGGCGGAGGAGGTGCCCCAAGCGGCTCAGGCCTACGAGGCGGCGGAGTATCTAAAGGAGCAGGCGGAGCAGGGACACATGTTTTCCGCCAGAATGCACGGTGTCTTTGCAGGCTTCATAGGCTTTCACGGGGACGGCTCCACAGGCCTGCTGGAGGTGTTCCCTCCCTTCCGCAGACGGGGTATCGCCCAGTGTCTGGAGAAGTATATGATCAATTTGTGCCTGGAGCGGGGCTGGATGAGCTACGGCCACATCTACACGGACAACGCCCCCTCCTTCGCCCTGCAGGAAAGCCTTGGCCTGACCGTGGACAAACAGCATGTGCTGTACTGGTGCGGCAAAGGGGATTGGGAATAATCTGCGCATATAAAAAAGCAAGGACGGAGATTCCGTCCTTTTTTTCTGCCGATTATTTGCCCAGGCGCACGTGCTTGCTGGGATCGACGGCCTGTCCTTTGACGTAGAAGCCGAAGTGCAGGTGGCTTTCGTCCCCGCACTCCAGCAGGGAGCTGTGTCCCACCAGCCCGACGGTGTCTCCTGCGTTGACCTTATCCCCAGCCTTCACGGGGATATCCCCCTGCAAATTGGCGTACAGGCTTTTTTTATCTCCGGGATGGGAAAGAATAACGGTGTAGCCCAAGGTGTCGTCCTCCCGCACCTCCTCCACGGTGCCGGCCAGCACGGCCTTAACCTTGGTGCCCTCCTCACAGGCAATGTCCACGCCCTCGTGGGTGGTCCACTGATCCAGGGTCTTGGAGTACAGGAGCCTGTCTATGGCAAAGTCCCAGATGACTTGCCCCTGCACGGGGGCGGGGGCTTTGGTTGTACCGGAGACGGGCTGGGACTGGGGGGACTCCGTTGCCAGCACGGGAGCGGTTTCCTCTTGGGCAAGGGGCTGCTGCTCCGGGGCAGGGGTGACGCTGGGGAGAATGTGGATGACGGGCATCTGGGTAGGGGCGCTGAGAATGGCCTCCTGACGGTTCTCCTCCGCAGGGGCGATTTGAGCTTCCTGCTCGGGGAGGGCTTCCTCTCCCGGAAGGACGCTGATGACAATGGCTGCTCCCACAACGAGCAGGCACAGGGCCAGGGCCACATAAAAGCCCTGACTTTGGATAAAGTCTGCAAACTTGGATTTGGATGGATTGCGTTCCATACTTGTGACTCCTTTTTTAAAAAATCAGGCAGGGCGGAGAAT
>CAYUHW010000307.1:0-2213 GCA_964444605.1 uncultured Christensenella sp.
AAGAGAAAGCTGCTGGGCATCACCAAGGCCGCTCTGGCTACGGATTCCTTCCTGTCCGCCGCTTCCTTCCAGGAGACCACCCGTGTCCTGACCGAGGCCGCCATCAAGGGCCGCATCGATCCTCTGCTGGGTCTCAAGGAGAACGTCATCATCGGCAAGCAGATTCCCGCCGGCGTGGGCCTGAGCCGGTACAGAGATGTACAGGTGGCCGAGAAGGGCGAGCAGGCTGAATAAGCAAACGAATAAAGGAGAAGCGCCCATGGAACGGAAGCTTTATAGAGAAGAGTGTCCCCTTTGGGGAAGCCGCACCTGTAAGCTCATGCACATGGGCGCTTGCAATAGCTGCCCGGGGCAAAAGCCGGGGCAGCGCAAACGGCTGGTGAAGCTGACGGAATCCTTCTGCGAGAAGGTGGACGGCGAAATGCTGGCCTCCCTCTTCGAAAGCGAAAGCTGTACCCTGTGCAAGGGGGAAATGAAGGGGGAAAAGAGCGGCTACGGCATTTGGGACATGGGATACCCCGCCTCAGGGGACAAAAAAGTCCCCGGTCTCCTTGGAGAAAAGCCCGCAAGGTGGGAGTTTCTCCTGCCGGTGCAGTTTGCCTGCTGTACCCGCTGCCGAAGGCGCATGCTGCTGGTAGGCTATCTGCCTACGGCGGGGCTCATTCTGGGGCTTGGTATCTCCCTTGCTCTGGTGGGAGCGGAGGCTTCGGCAGAAGCTCTGCGGGCGCTGTGGCGGGGACTGCCCCTTTTAGTGACGCTGGTCTTCTCCGTAGGCGGCTACGTCGCAGGACGGATGGCGGCCTCCGCCTTGAAGCACCGCTTCGGGCAGGAAATGTGGATGGATCCCATGCGCCACCCTGTGGTGCGGCAGCTCACCTATGCAGGCTGGCGCCCCGTGCTTAAGGAGCGGGAGCGGCGGCTGGTTTTTTCCAAACAGCCCCTTTCCCGAGGGCTGGGAACGGCGCCGGGACGGTTTTACCGGCAGGAGCCGGAAGAAAAGCAGGAGACGGCGGACAATCCCCAAGAGGCGGCCGCCCCTGCCTCCCAAGAGGAATCGGCAGAAGAAAAATGCTGAAATCTTCGGGAAAAATCGCAAAAAGACTTGACAGTCTTTCTCAAGGCTGTTAAAATCAATATTTGGACGCGTATGGAACGTTTCCTCTGAAAAGAGGAGATTTCCGGCGCTTTTGGCGTTGAAAAACGCCTGATGTTGGACAATACTCTCTACGATTGGGTTGCAGAGAGATTGAATTTGTATATAGATAGAAATAGAAAAATCTTTCAGGAGGAAATCTGAATGCCTACCATTAATCAGTTGGTTCGCAAGGGCAGACAGCAGGTGGAATATAAATCCAATGCGCCCATCTTGAAGCAGTGCCCCCAGCGCAGGGGCGTTTGCACTGCGGTCCGTGTTATGACCCCCAAAAAGCCTAACTCTGCGCTTCGTAAAATCGCTCGTGTACGCCTGACCGATGGTCTGGAAGGTACCGCATATATCCCCGGCATCGGCCACAATCTGCAGGAGCACTCCGTAGTGCTGATCCGCGGCGGCCGTGTAAAGGACCTTCCCGGTGTACGTTACCACATCATCCGCGGTACCCGCGATGCAGCGGGTGTTGCCAACCGCCGTCAGGCCCGTTCCCTCTACGGCGCCAAGCGTCCCAAGAAATAAGGAGGAAAAGCTATGCCCAGAAGAGGTTTTATTCCCAAGAGAGAAGTTCTGGCCGACCCTATCTACAATAGCGTCGTCGTTACCAAGCTCATCAACCAGGTTATGCTGGATGGTAAGCGCGGTGTAGCCCAGGCCGCCGTGTATGATGCTTTCGCCATGGTCGAGAGCAAGACCGGCCGTCCTGCCATGGAAGTCTTTGAGCAGGCCATGAACAACATCATGCCCGTACTGGAAGTTAAGGCTCGCCGTGTTGGCGGCTCCACTTACCAGGTGCCCATCGAAATCCGTCCCGAGCGCCGTCAGACCCTGGGTCTGCGCTGGCTCGTTTCCTTCGCCCGCACCCGCGGCGAGCGCACCATGTGCGAGCGTCTGGCCGGTGAAATCATGGATGGTGCCAACAATTCCGGCAACGCCGTGAAGAAGAAGGAAGATACTCACAGAATGGCCGAGGCCAACAAGGCTTTCGCCCATTATCGTTGGTAACAGAATGCGGGACATCGCACTGGAGCTCATCCGAAACATCGGCATCATGGCCCACATC
>CAYUHW010000308.1:0-2193 GCA_964444605.1 uncultured Christensenella sp.
TGGCTACGCTGTCGCAGGCCAGCAGCTTGCTGTTGAAAGCGCCGCCGCGGCAGTAGTTGCCCGTGGAGGGCCATACGGCCTTGTTGTAGGTGGCGTCGAACTGACCGGTGACCAGACGGGGCACCAGGCAGCCGTAGGAAGCACCCACCTTGTGGCAGCCCGTGGGGAACCACTTGCCGATGAGACACACGATGCGGGCCTTGACGCCGGTGAGGCTGGAGGGCAGCTCAATGTAGTTGACGCCGCCGAAGCCGCCGCCTTCCATGGTGGGCTCGTTGTGCCAGCTGATGCGGAACAGGTTCAGGGGATCTACGTCCCACAGGCCGACCTTCTTCAGAGCTTCCTGCACCTTGGCGGGAATCTTGGAGGGGTCCTTCATCTGCTCATAGGTGGGCAGGATGATACCATTCTTTTTGGCCACTTCGATGTTTCTGGCCAGTGCTTCTTGATGGATGGATAAATCGATCATGTTAAAACCTTTCTGTGTTCTTTGTTCGTCCGCTTATCTGTCCCAGCGGCGAACATTCTTCTGCTCCAACTCCAACAGCTTCGCGGCAGGATCCTTGACCTTGGCCAAGAAAATCATGGCGGCGATGATGTAGGGCTTGAAGGAAGCCTGTTTATACAAAGGCGTGCGGTAGCGGTCGAATACGCTCTCGGCTACCTCGCCGGCTTCACAGCTTACACCGGTAATATCGGCAGGCAGACAATGGAGATACAGTGCCTTGCCGTCCTTGGTCTTGGCCATGCGCTCCTCGGTGCATTCCCAATCCTTGTGAGCGGCGTTCTGGGCCAGCAAACGCTTCTCCAGAGCCTTGATGCCCTCCATGTCGCCCTTGCCGTAAAGCTCCGTCCGCTCTTCCATGGCCTTGAAGGGCGCCCAGCTCTTGGGATACACGATGTCCGCATTCTCAAAGGCGGCATCCATATCGTGGGAAATGGTGAAGCTGCCGCCGGAAGCAGCGCTCTGGCGCTTGGCTACCTCCACCACATCGTCCATAAGATCGTACCCCTCGGGGTATGCAAGGTGCAGATCTACGCCCAGACGGCTCATAAGGCCGATGCATCCCTGGGGCACGGACAGGGGCTTGCCGTAGGAGGGGGAATAAGCCCAGGTCATGGCCACTTTCTTGCCCCGCAGGTTCTCAATGCCTCCCAGCTCGTGGATGCAGTGGAGGGTATCCGCCATAATCTGGGTGGGATGGTCGATGTCGCACTGAAGGTTGACCAGGGTGGGTTTCTGCTCCAGCACGCCGGTCTTCCAGCCGTCGGTAACGGCATCTACCATGGTGTGCATGTAGGCGTTGCCCTTGCCGATGTACATATCGTCCCGAATGCCCAGCACGTCGGCCATGAAGGAGACCATGTTGGCGGTTTCCCGAACGGTCTCGCCGTGGGCTACCTGGCTCTTGCCTTCCTCAAAGTCCCGAACGGTGATGCCCAGCAGGTTGCAGGCGGAGGCAAAGGAGAAGCGGGTGCGGGTGGAGTTGTCGCGGAAGATGGAGATACCGATGCCGGAATCGAAGATGCGGGTGGAGATGTTGTTCTCCCGCAGATGCCGCAGGGCGTCGGCCACCTCGAAGACGGCCTTGATTTCATCGTCGGACTTTTCCCAAGTCAGGAAGAAGTCCCCGTTGTACATATTCTCAAAGTGAAGCTGATTGAGAATATCCGTATACTGCTTGACGTTGCTCATAAAACTCTCCTTTTGAGATTTCTTTTGGGGCTTATTCGATTTTTAGCGGATGTCGTTGTTGGTCTTCCCTGCGCGGAACTGGGATACGTCCTCGCTGTCGGGAGCCTGCTGCACATACATGGTGGGGAGCAGGGCGTATACGGCGGCGTTAACCACCAGATCCTGCTTCCATGTAATCTCGTTGGGGGCATGGGCCTGAGACTCGGCACCGGGGCCGAAGCCTACGCAGGGAATGCCGTAGCGTCCCTGAATGGAAACGCCGTTGGTAGAGAAGGTCCACTTATCGATAAGGGGACGGCGGCGCTTGTCCATGGCCGTTTCGTCTCCCAGACGCTCTTCTCCGTACAGGGCCTTATGGGCCTCAGCCAGAGCCTTTACATGGGCGGCGGATTCCTTGTTGATCCAGGTGGGGAAGTAGCACTCCGTGGCATAGACCTCACCAGTCCAGGCGGGACGGTCATACATATACATGGACACCTTCACGTCCTTGGCGTACT
>CAYUHW010000309.1:0-2190 GCA_964444605.1 uncultured Christensenella sp.
CCTCTGCACCCCTCTGTTTCGCGGAAGGGAATACTATGAAACGTTTTGTAAGGAGAATTTTGACCGGATTGTAACATGGTTGGATGCATCCCGAATAGCCTTCAGAGTTTCGCAAAAACGATAGCCTAATTCTAATGAATGTGCTGTATTTCTTTTCATAAAGCTATTCTCAAAATCAACCCCGACCATTTGCTTGCTTGACTTTTCAAACCGGCGCCTTTTTCTCAAGGGGTGAGCCACTCACTTTCCTAAAAGATTAAAGGCAGACAAGCTCCACAATATACAAAGGCGCTCCTTGAACTTCAAGGGGCGCCAAATGGTACACACGGCTTACTCTTTTGAAAGTTTATCGCTGGACAGGATTCTTAATATAAAAACTCCCTTGCACAAAGAAAACTCAGCTAGCAAAGGATTTGCGGTATCTATCACTCCCCCAGCACGGTGCCGTCGGAAAGGGTGATGGTGAAACCATTATAGAGGATGGTGCCGTAATTGGTGAGAGAAGACAGGGTGCTGTCCCCCGTAAGGCTCCAGGTACAGCCCTCCTCAATGGTCAAAACAGCGTTGTTTTCCACAGCCGTTCCCTTCTGCAGATTTTCGGTTATGAGAATCCGCCCCGTAAAGAAGCTGTTTTGCTTCAGGGTCAGTTGCAGGGTGGAGACGGTGTCCACCAGAATGTCCCCGTTAAGACGCTGCTCCATGCAGACGGCTTCCACCTGGGCCCCGTTGCTGCCGGCCTTCCCCCATCCGCGGACGGCGGAGTTGCCGCAAATGCGCATAAGGGCGCCGTCAGAATCCGTATTCACCAGTTCTGCCCCCTGCAATGTGAATATACAGTGGGTGTTGGTGATGTAAAACAGATCCCCTGCCTGTCCCGTAAGGCTTCCGCCCTCCATACTGAAGCGAGAGGTGCCCACCTCCGCATCCCCGGACATGGACTGGTAAATCATGACAGCGTGGACGTTTTCACTGCCGCTGGTGCTTTTCTCCCTGTCCATGGCGCCGCTGATTTGACAGCGGATAAGGGAGATGGAATTCTTCCCCTCAATGACCAAGGCTTCCGAAGAAAGAGCCGTCAGCACCGCCTCAGACACGGTGATGTCCGCCGTAGAGTACACCGCAGGGGAATTAAAGCCACTTGTGGTATAGGTGCCGCCCGTGACCTGCACCGTACCGCCGCCACGGTCGGAGCGGATGGCCGCAGAGGAATTGCCGGCGGTGGTGACGGTAAGGTCTTCCCCGTAGGTGGCTCCGCCGCCTGTGGTCTGGATGCCCCCGGAATTGTCCCCCGTGGTGGTGATGATGGTGTTCTTCACCGTGACCGCGGTGCCCGTTCCGTAGGAGAACACGCCGTTGCCGTTTTGGGCGGAGGAGGCAATCTCCCCGTTTTCAAGGAGGACTTGGGCTCCGTTGGTAACAAGCAGAGCGGCATTCATGCCGTAAAAGTCCCCCGTCTCGGCATTGGAGGATGCCCCTGCGGCCTTGTTCACGGAAATGCCCGTCAGGGTCACCGAGGCGCCGTCAATGCGCAGAGCGTTTTCATCGTCCCCCGTGGAGGTGAAGGTCTCACCGTCTACATCGGCGTCCTCCTCTATGGTTGTAACGCTGGTGCCCTGCTGTATTTGCCCGCCGCCAAAGCCGCCGAAGCCTTGGGGCCTGTTCGCCTCCCCCATGGCTCCCATGTTTTTTTCCAGAGAAGCGGACACGGGATTGCCCCCTTCATCCAGCACAAGGGTCAGCATGTCCCCCGTCTGCAGGGTATTTAAGGCCGCGCCCTCTCCCTGGCTTGTCAGGGGGATGCCCGCTAAGTCAAAAGTTCTCTTTTCTCCCCTTCCGGCCTCCATAGGCTCTCCTTCAGGAAGGGCGGGCGGCTGCCCCTCCTGCCTTTCCTCGGGCTTTTGTGCCCCCTCACCCGGTTTTTGGGGTGGCTCCCCGGGCTGGGAATTGGGCATTTGGGGAGGGTTCTCTGCGGGCGCATTCGGTTTTTCCCCTATGGCCATTAGCTCCATGGTGATTTTGGTGCCGTCTATGGCAATGATACGCCCCTGCACCGTCTCTGCGGCCGTTGTGGGCTCCTTTTGCACTTCGTCTATTCGGCATCCTGCCCCTGCCAAAACAAATAACAGGCTCAATAGGATGCAAAGAGTCTTTTTCATCTTCACTTCTCCTTTTTTGTTACTGAAAGATAAG
>CAYUHW010000310.1:0-2189 GCA_964444605.1 uncultured Christensenella sp.
TCAACGATCTGACCGTCAACGCCGGCTAATATCCTACGTCGAACCCAATTTGGGGGAGGTGCCCCTGGGCACTTCCCTCTGTTTTTTTCCAAAGGAGCCGATTAAAATACCTTTATGCAATGCACCGAAGAATAGGGTGCGCTGCATAAGGGTATTTACCCAAAACAGTGCCTATTTTAGGCTTTAGGAATATGGAGGACAATCTATGAGCAACCAAGTCATTATCCGGGACGCCGTCAAACGGTATGGGGATTTTACCGCTTTGAACGGAGTATCTCTGGACATCAAGGAAGGGGAATTCTTCACCCTGCTGGGTCCCTCCGGCTGCGGCAAGACCACCCTGCTGCGCATGATCGCCGGCTTTAACTCCATCGAAGGCGGCGACTTCTACTTTGGGGACAAGCGCATCAACGACGTGCCCGCCCACAAGCGGGACATCGGCATGGTCTTCCAAAACTACGCCATCTTCCCTCACCTGAGCGTGCGGGACAACGTAGCCTACGGTCTGAAGGCTCGGCGCATTCCCGCCGCCCAGATTAAGCCCCGGGTTGACGAAGCTTTGGAGCTGGTGCAGATTAGCCATTTGGCCGACCGCAAGCCCAACGAGCTTTCCGGCGGCCAGCAGCAGCGTGTAGCCTTGGCCCGTGCCTTCGTCATCGAGCCCAGCGTACTGCTCATGGACGAGCCTCTGAGCAACCTGGACGCAAAGCTGCGGGTGCAGATGCGCTCCGTCATCAAAAAGCTCCAGCGCCGGCTGGGCATCACCACCATCTACGTTACCCACGATCAGGAGGAGGCCCTGGCCATTTCCGACCGCATTGCGGTTATGCGGGACGGCCACATCATGCAGATCGGCACCCCCAACGAGATTTACGCCAAGCCCCAGAACCCCTTCGTGGCGGGCTTTATCGGCGTGAGCAACTTCCTGGACTGCGAAGTTTCCTGCTCGGAGCATGACAAGGAAGCCACCGTCTCCATTCAGAACGAGCTGAACATTCAGGTGCCCGTCCGCCGCCCCTACAACGGCAAGGCCAAGATTTCCGCCCGTCCCGAGCAGCTTTTCTTCGGGGACACGGGCATGCCCGGCACCGTCCTCTTCTCCACCTTCCTGGGAGACTTCATTGAGTACGAGGTGCAGCTGGAGGACGGCCAGAACCTGATTGTCAACGAGTATACCAAGGACACCACCGACGTCCATCAGGACGGGGAGCGGGTGTTCCTGCGCTTCGATCCTCTGCGCATCAGCCTCTATGAAGCGGAAAGCGAGGAGGTGCTGAGCCTGTGAAGCCCATAAAGCTTCGTTCCGGAAGCCGCTGGAAGCCGGACTTCTGGTTCTTTACCAAGGCGGTAGTCATCATCGCCATGTGCATGTTCATCGTGTACCCCTTCTATACCATCTTGACCAAGAGCGTTTTCTCCAGCAAGGTGGAAGGGTTCACCCTGTACAACTTCCAGCGCTTTTTCACCAAGCCCTACTACTACCAGACCCTGATCCGCTCCATGGTGGTGTGCTTTGCCACGGTGCTGACCACCACCCTCATCGGGGTACCCATTGCCTATCTGATGACCCGGTACAACATCCCCGGGAAGCAGATTCTCCACGTTCTCATCATCATGAGCCTGATGAGCCCGCCCTTTATCGGCGCCTACTCCTGGATCATCCTCATGGGCCGTGCGGGTCTTTTGGCAAAGTTCTTTAATTCCCTGGGTTTGACGGCGCCCACCATCTACGGGCGGGGGGGCATTATCTTCGTGTTCACCCTGCACCTGTTCCCGTACATCTATCTGTACACCTCCGGCGCCATGAACAGCATCGACAGCTCTCTGGAAGAGGCCTCTGAGAATCTGGGCATGAGCAAGCTCCGCCGCATTTGGACGGTGACCCTGCCCGTCATCCTCCCCTCCATTCTGGCCGGCTGCATCATGGTGTTCATGACGTGCCTGGCGGACTTCGGCACCCCCATGCTGCTGGGCGAAGGATACACGGTGCTGCCCGTGCTGGTGTACAACGAGTACATGTCCGAAAGCGCCACCGACCCCTACATGGCCTCCTGCCTGTCGGTTATCATCGTGTTCTGCTCTTTGCTCATGCTGGCCTTCCAGAAGCTGGTGGTGGACAAGCGGAACTACATGATGAGCTCCCTCCGTCCCCCTCAGGAGACCCAGCTCCACGGCTGGAAGCGGTTTTT
>CAYUHW010000311.1:0-2181 GCA_964444605.1 uncultured Christensenella sp.
GGGACGGCAAGCCGTCCCCGCCACAACCTGTTCGAAGAACAGATTTCACATGGCGTAGCCATATTTCACCGCCGAAGACGATTTCACCCGTCGAAGACGGATTTCACTGCCGATGGCAATTTCCCCGTCCGTCTTTGCATTTTGCATTTTACAAAGGGAAAGGAGTATGCTATAATAACATGTTGTAAAATTGTTGATACTATGCGGGTAGGAACTTTGGCATAGAAGTTCGCCCTTTTTAGAGAAAGGACAGCCATGGAGGCTATGGAAAAAAAGCAGCGGCAGGGAAGGGACAAATATTTTGCCCCCGTACCGGTTTTGAGCGAGGAGAAGCTGGGACAGCTTCTCATGGAAGTGGAGAAGCCCGCCCGATACATCGGCGGAGAATGGAATATGATTCGCAAAGAGGGGGACTTGTTCCGCTTCGCTTTGTGCTTCCCCGACGTGTACGAAATCGGCATGTCCCACATGGGCTCCCGCATCCTATACCATGTGGTCAACGAGATGGAGGGGGTCTGCTGTGAGCGGTGCTACTGCCCTTGGAGCGACATGGAAGCAGTTTTGCGCCGAGAGGACGTGCCCCTGTTTTCCATCGAAAGCCGCTTGCCTCTGGGCGCCTTTGACATCGTAGGCTTTTCTCTCCTGTATGAGATGTGCTATACCAACATTCTCACCATGCTGGAGCTGAGTCATATTCCCTTTTTGTCCAAGGACCGGGGGGAGGACATGCCCCTGATTCTGGCCGGAGGCCCCTGCACGGTGAACTCCGAGCCTTTGGCGGACATTGCGGACATCATCATTATGGGGGACGGGGAGGAAGCGGAGCCCGAAATTATCGAAGCCGTCCGCGCCTCCAAGGCCCTGGGCGAGAGCAAGAGGGAGCTTCTTGTGCGCCTGTCTCAAATTGAGGGCGTGTACATCCCCGCCTTCTATGAGGCCAAGTACGAAAACGGCCGCTTTGCGTCCCTTTCCAAGCTGGAGCCCTCTGCCCCCGACACCATCCGCCGCCGCATCGTAAAGGATCTGGAGCACGCCCCCTACATGGGCAAGATGCTGGTGCCCGCCATGCAGATTGTCCATGACCGAGTGGCCGTAGAGGTCATGCGGGGCTGTACCCGGGGCTGTCGGTTCTGCCAGGCCGGGTATATCTATCGTCCCGTGCGGGAGCGCAGCAAGGAGACCCTCCTAAAGCAGGCGGAGGAACTGGTGGCTTGCACGGGGTATGATGAGGTGTCTTTGCTGAGCCTGTCCACGGGCGACTATTCCAAGCTCCACGAGCTCCTTCCCGAAATCATGGACAGTATGGAGAAAAAGCGGGTATCCGTGGCCTTGCCCAGCCTGCGCATCGATTCTTTGCTCAAGGGAGAACTGAGCAAAATGCAGTCCGTCCGCAAGGCGGGGCTGACCTTTGCCCCCGAGGCGGGCACCCAGCGCATGCGGGATGTCATCAACAAGAACGTCACCGAGGAAGACTTGCTCCGTGCCTGCACCGATGCCTTTACGGCAGGCTGGACGGGGGTCAAGCTGTACTTTATGATCGGCTTGCCCACGGAGACGGACGAGGATGTGCTGGGTATTGTGGAGCTGGCTCGAAAGGTGTCCAAGCTTTTTTACTCCCTGCCCAAGGAACAGCGGGGGAAGGGACTGCGGATTACGGTCAGCGTATCCACCTTTGTGCCCAAGCCTCACACCGCCTTTGAGTGGTGCGGGCAGAATGCTCCCGAAGAGGTCATGCGCAAGCAGAAGCTGCTGCAAAGCGCCATCCGCACCGTGCGGGGGGCGGAGCTTCACTATCATCCCAGCTTTTTGAGCGAGCTGGAGGCGGCCTTCTCCCGGGGAGACCGGCGGCTGTGCGGGGTGCTGGTGCGGGCCCATGAAAAGGGCTGCCGCTTTGACTCCTGGAGCGAGCATTTTAAGCCCGATGCCTGGCGGGAAGCCTTCTTGGAGGAAGGCCTTCATGTGGAGGACTATGCCCAGTGGGCGCCCTCTCTGGAAACGCCTCTGCCTTGGGATCACATGGATGTGGTGGTGACCAAGGGGTATTTACAGCGGGAATACACAAGAGCCATGGAGGAAAAGATCACGCCGGACTGCCGGCAGGGATGCAACGGATGCTTTGGGAGGGCCTATGCGGATTATTGCGGCACTAAGTAAGGAAGGCCGGGCGGCGTACCTGAGCCA
>CAYUHW010000312.1:0-2178 GCA_964444605.1 uncultured Christensenella sp.
GGAATAATTGGCTTTTTCGCTGTTCTCATCCGTCAGGGGCTTGGGGGTTTTTACGCCCAGCAGGCTCCAAGTACCGGAGGAGATATAGGGCTGATTCCCCTCCATGGGGATGCCCTCCACGGCGGAGGCCGTATCGTGGGTGGCGCAGAGAACCACCTTGCAGTTTCCGCCCACTTGCTCCCTTATCTCAGGAAGCAAAGATCCCAGCACCGTGCCGGGCTTATTAAGCTTTGGGAACAGGTGCTTCGGATACCCCAGGGCGTCCAAAATTTCCGGGTCAAATTCCCCGGTCAGGGCATGCACCATACCCGTAGTGGTGGCGTTGGTATATTCCCGTGCCTTTACCCCGCAGAGCCTGTAGAGCAGGTACTCGGGTATCATGAGCAAATCCGTGACCCCCTCCAGCCGTCCCTCTTCCTTGTCTGCATATAGCTGATACAGGGTATTAAAGGGTTGGAACTGACAGCCTGTGCGGCGGTACAGCTCTGAAAACGGCATCTTTTCATGAACCTTGGAAATTGCCGCTGCCGTTCGATTGTCCCGATAGGCATATACGGGCAGTACCGTTTCGCCGCCTTTGAGAAGCACGTAGTCTACGCCCCAGGTGTCAATGGACAGGCTTTCAATCTCGGGATACGCCTTAAATGCCTCTCGAATCCCAACAAGGACATGATGAAACAGAGCCTCTACATCCCACACCAGATGCCCATTCTCCTCCTTTACACCGTTGGGAAAGCGGTAGACCTCCCTCGTGGTAAGCTCACCCTTCTCCAACCGCCCCACTATATGCCGCCCGGAGGAGGCACCAATGTCTATGGCAAGATACTGCATACGTACTCCCTTACTGACCGTAATAGGCATTTTTGCCGTGCTTGCGCAAATAGTGCTTGTCCAAGAGTTCCTGCTGCATGGAGCCGATGCCCGGCTGCAGGGCTTCTGTATGGAAAGCCATAAAGGCCAGTTCTTCCAGTACTACGCTGTTGTGGACGGCGTTGTAAGGATCCGTTCCCCAGGTGAAGGGACCGTGGGAGTGAACCAGAACGGCGGGAACATCGTCAGCAGACTTTTCTTTAAAGGTCTCGATGATGACATTACCGGTTTCCAGTTCGTATTCTCCGCCGATTTCCTGAGGCGTCATTTTCCTTGTACAGGGAATTTCCCCATAGAAATAATCACCGTGGGTGGTGCCGTAAGCAGGTATGCTCCGCCCTGCCTGGGCCCAAGAGGTGGCCCAGGGGGAGTGGGTATGCACTACGCCGCCAATATGGGGGAAGGCATTGTAAAGGGCCAAGTGGGTAGCCGTATCGGAGGAGGGCTTCCACTTACCCTCCACCTTTTCTCCCGTTGCAAGGGAGACCACCACCATGTCCTCGGGAGTCAGGCGGTCATATTCCACCCCGCTGGGCTTAATGACCATGAGCCCCTTTTCCCGATCCACACCGGATACGTTGCCCCAAGTAAAGGTTACAAGATTGTATTTAGGCAGTTCCAGATTGGCACTGCAGACCAATTCCTTTAATTCTTCCAGCATACTTTTACTTGAGCTTCCAAGCCAGATCCTTGAGGAACAGTTCCTTTTCAAGAGCATCCACCGTGGAGTCCTTGGTGATGTGAACAAACTCAATGTCCATCATCTTGGCCCAGTCTTTCATCTGCTCGGCGGTGACGTCGTAGGAAAGAACGGTGTGATGGGCGCCGCCGGCGGTAATCCAGCACTCCACGCCCTCTGTCAGATTGGGCATGGCCTTCCACATAACACGGGCTACCGGCAGGTTGGGCATGGGCAAAATGGGCTTAACACAGTGAATATCCTGCACAATCAGCCGCAGGCGTCCTCCCATGTCGATAAGAGAAGCCACGATGGCGTCGCCTGCCTTGCCCTCAAATACCAGACGGGCGGGATCCTTTTCGTTCATGCCGATGCCAAGAGGATGGGTTTCAATCTTAGGCTTCACCGCAGGATCTGCAAGAGAGGGGCAAACCTCCAGCATATGGGCGCCCAGGGAATACTCCTGTCCCTCAACGAGATGGTAGGTATAATCCTCCATAAAGGCGGAAGCACCGTTGCCCCCTTCGCCCATGGCCTTCATGATGGCGGTCATGGCGGAGACCTTCCAATCCCCCTCGCCGCCGTAGCCGTAGCCCTGGGCCATCAGGTGCTGAGAAGCAAGGCCGGGG
>CAYUHW010000313.1:0-2166 GCA_964444605.1 uncultured Christensenella sp.
GCGGTGGACAAGCCTTCGGAGTTTTTCCTTCAAAACGGCATCGGCATTGAGAAAGTCAATATTTACGGCGTACCGGAAGAGGAGCAGAAGCCGCTGATTGAAGCCCTTCAAAACACGGGCATTGTGATGATTACCGCCGGAGCGGGCAAAGACATTCAGTTCTTCCCCAAACGCCAGTGCCGGGCAGAGGCCATGGATGCCCTGTTTGCCCGTTTGGGCTTTGGCTTTGATAGCACCATGAGCCTTGGGGATGCGGACTTGGACAAGGCCATGATTGAAAAGAGCGTCATCGGCGTGGCCATGGGCAATGCACCCGAGCATGTGAAGCAGGCGGCGGACTATGTGACCGATCCTTTTTATGAGGACGGGGTGGCCAAGGCCATCGAAAAGTTTATTTTGAACTGAGAGGACGCCATGGAAAAGAATCTGTTCCCCGATTACAGTCCCCGCCACGGGTATCTGGTGTGCATCGATTCCGACGGCTGCGCCTTTGATACCATGGAGATTAAGCACAAGGAGTGCTTCTGCCCGGCTACCATCCATGCATGGAACCTGCAGCCCATCTCCAAATATGTGCGGGATGCTTGGGATTTCGGCAATCTGTATTCCAAGGCCCGGGGCAGCTCCCGCTTCAATGAGCTTTGCCTGATTTTTGACTTGCTCAGCGAAAGAGACGAAGTCAAGGCCTCCGGTTTTACCCTGCCGGATATCTCTTCCTTCCGCCGCTGGGTGGAAAGGGCGCCTCTGCTGAATAACGATGCGCTGGAAGCCGAGGGCAACAGAACGGGGGATCCCGTGCTGAAGCAGGCGCTAATCTGGTCCCACGAAATGAATGAGCGGGCGGCCTTCATGGTCTACGGCATTCCGCCCTTCCCCGGCGTACGGGAGAGTTTAAAGAAGCTGGCGCCCGTTTGCGACATTGCCATCGTCTCCGCCACGCCCAGAGAAGCTCTGGAGCGGGAGTGGGCCGAGCATGACCTTATGCAGTATGTCCACATACTCTGCGCCCAGGAGGACGGCACCAAGAAGGAGTGCATCGCCGCCCTGAAGGGCTTCTATCAGCCTGAAAAGGTGCTGATGATTGGGGATGCTCCCGGGGATTTAAAAGCGGCGCATACCAACGGCGTGCTGTACTATCCCATCCGTCCCGGAGAAGAAATGGCTTCCTGGCAGGAATTTTACGGGGAAGATTTGGACAGGTTTCTGCAGGGAACCTACGCGGGGGAAAGGGAAGAGGCCTGCATCCGCCGCTTTGACGAATGCCTCCCCGATACCCCGCCTTGGAAACGGAACTAAAGCATCCGGGCATTCCAACACATGATTTTCTAATGCCGGACAGTCGGCATGGAAGATAAAGCAAATCCACAAGGAGGAAACACACATGAAGAAGATCATCGCCATGCTGCTGGCACTGATCATGGTCGTGGCTATGGTTGCCTGCGCAAGCAACGAGACGAAGCAGGACAATGCTGCCAACACCAACAACGATGCTCAGAACGAAGTTAAGGTTGACGACAACAAGCCTGCCGACGAGCCTGCGCAGAAGGAAGAGGAGCCCGCCGTTGAAGCTGACCCCGACACCAACAAGCTGGTTCTCTACACCTCTGCCGGTGCTTCCGAGTATGAGCTCATCGTTGGTCTGTTCAACGAGAAGTATCCCGACATTGAAGTTGAGATCGTTTCCGGCGGTTCCGGCGAACTGGCCAGCCGTATCACTGCCGAGAAGGAAGCTCCTTACGGCGACGTCATGATGGGCGGCGGCAACACCACCTACCGCGGCATCGAGGAGTGCCTGGAGGCCTACGAGAGCGTAGAAGCCGCCAACATTTTCCCCGAGTTCATGCCTGAGGATCATCTCTACACTCCCTGCTACATCAACGTAAACGCCATCATCGTCAACAATACCCTTCTGGCTGAGACCGGCGTTACCGTAGACGGCTGGGAATCCCTGACCAACGAGGCTCTCAAGGGCAACATCTCCTTCGCCAGCCCCGCTGACTCCAGCTCCGCTCTGGAAGTAATCGTCAACATGCTGGCCGCCATGAACGGCACCGGCAACATCGAGGACGGCTGGGCTTTCGTTGAGAAGTTCGTGGCCAACCTGGACGGCAAGTTCGCTTCCGGTTCCTCCGCTGCTTATAAGAACGTTGTCAACGGCGAGTATGC
>CAYUHW010000314.1:0-2159 GCA_964444605.1 uncultured Christensenella sp.
CCATTATGCTGTGCCTTCCTCCGGTTTCTGGGAGAATATGTTCGTCAACAAGGCCGTTCTGGATGCCTGCGGTGTAGCTCTTCCCGGACCCGATTACACTTGGGAGCAGTTCCTTGCTGACTGCGCAACCATCAAGGAAGCAGGGTACACCCCCATTGCCGCTTCTTTGTTCGAAGTACCTCACTACTGGTTTGAGTTCATGGTTATGAACAACGGTACTCTGGCCAACCATCTGGATGTTCCCACTCTGGATGCCGATGGCAAGCTGGTGGACGATGCCGTTTCTCAGAAGTGGATTGCCGCTTTGGAAGACATGAAGGCTCTGTATGAAGCCGGTTACTTCCCCGAGAACACCCTGACCGCTACCGATGCCGAAACCGTGGCTCTCTTTGGCGAAGGCGAAGCCGCTTTCCTCATTGACGGTTCCTGGAAGTGCGGATACTTCTCCGAGAACCATGCGGATACGCTGGAGAACTTTGTAGTTTGCTGCGTCCCCGGTAAGGGCGAGCGTCCCGCTACCGATGCCATCGGCGGTATCTCCATGGGTTACTTCATCACCCGCAAGGCTTGGGACGATCCCGCCAAGCGTGCTGCTGCCATCGAGTTCGTTTCTCAGCTCACCAGCGATGAAGTCCTGTCCACCTTTGTCACCACCGAAGTGACCGCTCTGAAGAACGGTGCCGCTCCTGCCGGTTTGAATGCAATCCAGCAGTCTGCCGCAAACTGCAATGCCAATGTGACCGGCGTTGTAGGCGCTGTGCAGGATACCATCACGGCCGAAGCTAAGGGAAGCCTGTTCGCCAACATCCAGAAGGTTGTGACCGGACAGATGACCGCAGCCGAAGCAATCGAGATTGCTATCAAGCTGAACTGATTCTTTTGTAACTTCTCATTTCCTCTCTGGGGCTGCTGCTTTTCGGCAGCAGCCCTATCTTTATTTTGGTGAAAGGACGGCGTAACCATGAGCTCCATGATTTACAAAAAGAAAACACCGCTACTGGTTTTTCTGATTCCCGCCTTCACGTTTCTGATTGCCTATCTGTATTATCCCTTTATTCAGAATGTCATCAATACATTTCTGGACATCGGAGGCCTTGGCCGGACGGCAGAAGGCTTGAATGACCCGTGGTATATCAATTATGTGGAGTTGTTTAAAGACCCGGATTTAAGAACGGCCTTAAAGAACACGGTAATTCTTACGGTCTTTACTGTTGTATTTCAGGTGGGCATTGCATTGATTTTGGCATTGCTGGTAGATTCCATCCGGGTTGGAGGCAAGGTTTTCCGCACGGTGTATTTCTTCCCTATCGTAATCTCTGCTACGGCTCTGGGTCTGATGTTCAACTTAATGTTCCTCTACAAGGGAGGCATGATTAACCAGTTTTTGCTGGATATGGATGTTCTCAGCTATGAGATCAAAAGCAATGGCCGCATGATTGTGGAATGGATAGACTGGAAGGATAAGGATCACTTCCTGTTTACCATGTTTCTGCCGGTTATATGGCAGTATGTAGGGTTTTATTTCGTGATTATCATTACCGGCTTGAACAATATTCCGGAAGAATTGTTCGAGGCGGCCGCCTTGGACGGTGCCCATGGCCTGAAGAAAATATGGTACATCACGTTGCCCATGCTTCGAAATGTTTTGTGCACCTGTCTGGTACTGGCCATTACGGGGGCCTTGAAGGTCTTTGATTTGCCATGGGTTATGTTTGGAGCGGGCATGCCTCAGAATCTGGGCTGGCTTACGGGTACCTATATGTACGATCAAACCTTTAATAAAATGAACGTGGACTACGGGTCCACCATTGCGGTGCTGATTGTCGTGTTGGGCGTGGTTCTTTCCAACGTAGCGAATCGGGTATTTAAGCCTACGGAAGACTATTGAGGAGGTAACAAAATGAACAGAAAGAAAAAAGTGAGTCTGTCCAAAGTAGTAACCTATCTGGTGCTTTGCCTGTGGGCTTTTACTACCATATATCCCTTCCTGTGGGTAATTCTGAATTCTTTCCGCCAGAAGGGACTGATTCTCAGCGATTCCTTTTCCCTGCCCCTGGGTTCAGCTTTTACCCTGGACAATTACCGCACGGCTATGGAGCGGTCCGACTTTGGCAACGCTTATTTAAATTCCCTTTTGATTTCTGGAAGCGTTACCATCT
>CAYUHW010000315.1:0-2156 GCA_964444605.1 uncultured Christensenella sp.
GTCCAGGGTGGCCATGGCCAGCTGGAAGCCCTTGCCCTTAACGCCCAGAAGGCGATCCTTGGGGATGATGCAGTCTTCCATAATCAGCTCGCAGGTGGAGGAGCCGCGAATGCCCATCTTGTCCTCGGGCTTGCCTACGGAGAAGCCGGGGTCGGTGCGCTCCACGATAAAAGCGGAGATTTCCTTGCTCTTGCGGCCCTTCTTATCGGTGATGATGCCGGTAACGGCGATGATGATGAACACATCGGCGTAGCCTGCGTTGGTGATGAAAATCTTGGAGCCGTTGAGCTTCCAGTGATCGCCCTCGTCAATGGCCCAGGTCTGCTGACCCTGGGCATCGGTGCCTGCGCCGGGCTCGGTAAGGCCGAAGGCGCCCAGCCACTCGCCGGAGCACAGCTTGGGCAGATATTTTTCCTTCTGGGCGGGGGTGCCGTTCTCATAGATGGGAGCGGCGCACAGGCTGGTGTGGGCGGAAAGCACTACGCCGGTAGTGCCGCACACACGGCTCATCTCCTCCACCGCCAGCACATAGGACAGAACATCGCCGCCGGCGCCGCCTACGCTCTTGGGGAAGTAGATGCCCATCATGCCCAGCTTGGCCATCTTTTCTACGGTTTCTTTGGGGAAGTACTCCTCTGCATCCACTTTCTTGGCCAGAGGCTTCACTTCGTTTTCAGCAAACTCCCGGTACATCTTCTGCGCCAGCTGCTGCTGCTTGGAAAGTGTGAAATCCATATGGTAACCTCCTTATAGTTTGGGTAGAAGGCTGCCCCTTTTGGGGGCAGCCCGGGTAGGTATCTTATTTGGCGTCGATGGGGGTCTTGGTGCGGTCAGCGTTGTAGATATAGAAGCCCTTGCCGCTCTTGCAGCCCAGATTGCCGCTGCGTACCATCTTTCTCAGCAGGGGGCAGGGACGATACTTGGTGTCGCCCATCTCGTTGTACAGAACTTCCATAATGGCCAGGCAAACATCCAGACCGATGAAATCGCCCAGCTCGAAGGGTCCCATGGGATGGTTGGAGCCCAGCTTCATGGCAGTGTCGATGTCCTCGATGCTGGCAACGCCTTCCATCTTAATGTAGCAGGCCTCGTTGATTTCGGGGATGAGGATGCGGTTTACGATGAAGCCGGCGGCCTCGTTGACCTGTACGGGCACCTTGTTGATGGCCTTGGAGAGGTTGGTGATGAACTCTACCATCTCGGGGGTGGTGTTGGCACCGGCAGTGACCTCGATGAGCTTCATGCGGTCAGCGGGATTGAAAAAGTGCATGCCGATGAGGGGACGGGAAAGGCCGTTGCCGATCTCGGTGATGGAGAGGCTGGAGGTGTTGGAAGCGAAGACGGTCTCGGGCTTGCAGATAGCATCCAGCTCTTTGAAGGTGGTCTTCTTGACTTCCATATTTTCAAAGGCGGCTTCCACGATGAGGTCGCAGTCGGCGCACAGATCTTCCTTAACGCCGGGGGTGATGGCGGCCAGAATGGCGTCCACCTTCTCCTGAGAAATCTTGCCCTTTTCTACCAGCTTGGCGTATCCCTTGGCAATCTTGGCCTTGCCGCCTTCTGCCCACTCCTGCTTGATGTCGCAAAGAGCTACTTCGTATCCTTCACACTGTGCAAAGGCCTTGGCAATGCCCTGACCCATGGTGCCTGCGCCGATAACGCCGATTTTCATGATGATGTCCTCCTAATAATATTGAATATGGGAAGTGCCGGGCTCAAGGGCTGTCCCCAAAAGCCCGGCGGGGAAATGGTACTTTTAGTTGTTGGTAAAGACGGCCTTGGGCTTGGGCTTTTCCCGGCTGAGGAAGCAGGCCATGCCCTCCACCTGATCGTGGGTCTCAAAGCAGTCGCCGAAGAGCTTCTCTTCAATAGCCGCACCCTCTTGGATGGACACCTGCATGCCCTCGTTGATGGCCTTCTTGCAGTTGCGCACGGCAATGGGGGCGTTGCGGGCGATGCGGGCGGCCAGCTTCAGAGCGTTTTCCATAAGCTCGGCCTGAGGATATACGGCGTTGACCAAACCGATACGCAGGGCTTCCTGAGCGTCGATGTTCAAAGCGGAGTATACAAGCTGCTTGGCCATGCCCATGCCTACCAGACGGGCAAGCCGCTGGGTGCCGCCGAAGCCGGGGGTGATGCCCAGACCTACTTCGGGC
>CAYUHW010000316.1:0-2145 GCA_964444605.1 uncultured Christensenella sp.
AAACCACCCCGGCTCCATATACCGGGCGTTGGCATGCTCCATAACCCGCACCCGAACATCTTCCCTGAGCCCCTGATTGAGTTGGCCGCAGCCAACGTCCAAGGCGCACACATGCTTGGCGCCGTGCTGCAGCATGCAGTCCGTAAAGCCACCCGTGGAAGCACCGATGTCCAAGCACGTCTTCCCTTCCAGCTCAATGGGGAACACCTCCAAGGCCTTTTGCAGCTTCAGTCCTCCGCGGCTTACAAAGGGCAAGGGGTCGCTTTTGATTTCAATGAGGGTCTCTTCATTTACTTCCTCCCCCGCCTTGCGGGCAGGGCGGCCGTTGACCATCACGCCTCCGGAGGCAATGAGCGCCTTGGCTTTTTCTCTGGAGGGAGCCAGCCCCAGCTCCGTCATGCGCACGTCCAAGCGTACCTTTTCCACGGGTCTACTCCCCCTTTTCGGCTTCTTTTTCGGCTTCTTTTTTGGCTTCTTCCATGGCTTCCAGAACCCTGCGGCGCAGGCTTTCATCGTCCAAATGGCACCAGCGTCTCTGCTCCTCCACCGTTCCCTGAGGCACGGCCTTGTCCCCCGTATTTAAACACAGCACCCGTGCCTGACGGCAGGCCATAGCCAAAGCCGCTCCCAGGGCAGGGGCGTTTTCCTCCACCACCACCAGACGGCGGCCGGGGGTGTCCAATGCCTTCAGCATTTCCTCGTCCAGAGGCTTATAGAACCGGGCGCAGACAAGACCGCAGTGAAGACCCGCCAAGGCTCTTTGACAGCACTCCGTCATAACCCCGGCGGCAATAACGGTTACGGGCGCCGCCTGCCAAATCTCTTCCCACCGCCCGTACTGCAGGGCAGCGGGGGCGCCGCTTGCGGGCAATGTGCCCCTATTATAGCGGATGGCCGCCGGTTCTCCCCGCATTAAGGCCATTTCCAGCATGGCAGGAATCTCCTCCAAGGCGGCAGGCGCGTATATGCTCATGTTGGGCATGACCGACAAAAAGGCCGCATCAAACAGCCCCTGATGGGTTTCTCCGTCCTCCCCCACCAGCCCCGCTCTGTCCACGGCCAGCACTACGGGGAGCTTCTGCAGGCAGATATCGTGGAGCACCCCGTCCACGCTGCGCTGTAAGAAGGAGGAGTAAATGGCCACCACAGGCTTTAGGCCCCCTGATGCCATGCCTGCCGCCATGGTGACGGCGTGCTCCTCTGCAATGCCCACGTCAAAAAAGCGGTCGGGGTAAGCGGCGGCAAAGTCCTTGAGACCCGTTCCTGCCGGCATAGCCGCCGTAACGGCGCAGAGCTTGGGCTCCTTGGCTCCCAGCTCCGCCATGGCCTGTCCGAAGACCTGAGAACAACTTGTCCGTCCGGAAGGAGGCACCTCCCCCGTGGACACCCGAAAGGGCGCCACCCCGTGGAATTTCTCCGGGTTCTTCTCAGAAAAGGTGTATCCCCGCCCCTTCTGGGTCAAGGCATGCACCAGTACGGGCTTGCCCAGAGCCTTGGCCTCCCCCAGAATGCGGATGAGGGCGTGAATGTCGTGGCCGTCAATGGGCCCCAAGTAGGTAAAGCCCATGTCCTCAAAAAAGGTGTTGGTCAGCACAAAGCGCTTGACTCTATTCTTAAAGCTCTCCAAATGCTTGGAGCAGAAATTGCCGATTTTCCCCGTGTCCAGAGTCTTCACCACAAAGCGTTTAAAGCGGTTGTAGCCCTTGCTGGAGCGGAGCATGCTCAAATTTCGGCTCATGGCGCCTACGTTGGGAGCAATGGACATCTCGTTGTCGTTGAGCACCACCACCAGGGGGAGCTTGCTGTCCCCTGCATCGTCCAAGGCTTCGTAGGCAAGGCCCCCCGTAAGGGCACCGTCCCCAATCAAAGCGGCGGCGGCCCCCTTTTGCCCCTGCAGGGTCATGGCCCGCACCATGCCCAAGGCGGCTGATACGGAGGTGCTGGCGTGGCCGGTGTTGAAACTGTCCCAAGGGCTTTCCTCCCTTTTGGGAAAGCCGGAAATCCCCCCTGCCTGCCGCAGGGTGGAAAAGGCCTCCCGCCGTCCGGTTAAAATCTTGTGGGCGTAGGCCTGATGCCCTACGTCAAAGACCAGCTTGTCCAGAGGATCCCGATACACCCGGTGCAAAGCCACAATCAGCTCCACGG
>CAYUHW010000317.1:0-2112 GCA_964444605.1 uncultured Christensenella sp.
TGAACATAGCTGATGTCCTGGGTCAGCCGAGTGACCAGAGAGGGAGTGGTGAACTTATCCGTGTTGCGGAAGGAGAAATCCTCCACCGCCCCGAAGATAGCGTTGCGCAGGTTGTAGGAAAGGCCGTTGGCAGCCACACCGCCCATGTAGGCACTGGTGGCGCCCAGGGCCATGGACAATAGGGCATAGAGTACCATGCGGAAGCCTTCCTTCCAAACATAAGCACTGTTTCCCGTGCTGATGCCCAAGTCAATGAGATTGGCCATGGCTGTAGGAATCTGCAGCTCCAAAATGACCTCTCCGATGACGCAGAACATGGTGAGAAAAGCGAACCATTTATTCTCTTTTACGTAGCCTAATATGCGTTTAATGTTGTGTTTCATTGTACCTCCTTCATATCCTTTCTATCCAACGTGGAAAAAACCTTGTGGGGTTCCTCATGATTGGCATCCAAGTTGTCCTGAATCTTGGAAAGAAGCCCATCAAGCAGAATAAGCTCCTCCTCCGTCATGCCCGCAAAGGTCTGTTCATCCACTCTTTTGAAAATCTCCCCGTGACGGAGGTCTGCTTCCTTGCCCTTTTCGGTTACCATAAGCGTCTTACAGCGGCGGTTGTCAGGATCCACATCCCGTTGCAGCAATCCGTCCTGTTCCAGCCGCTTGCAGATATCCGCCACGGCGGCGGGGGAGATGTACAGCGCTTCGGCAATGTCCTTTTGCCCCCAGCCGGGATTGCACAAAATGCAGTGAAGCACCCGCATCTGTCCTCGACAGGCCCCGGTGTCACCGCCGGCTTTCCAAATGGCCGTACGCCTAAGGGCGTTGATGTGTAAGAGCTTATGCCCCAAACTCTTCAGAGTCATTTGTCGCTCCTTTCTTTTTGTTAAGTTCCTAACTGTTAAGTACTTGATTATTATAGCGCGGAAGATTAAAAAGTCAAGAGCGGAATTTGGTTGACAAATGAATGGACTTTAGCAATCCTGCTTATAGACGGCCGTGCACACGGTGCCGTTTGGCAGGAACAAACTATTTTGCAAAGAAAAAACTCCCCCGCAGGGCGGGGAAGCTATGCACAACACTCTTAGAAAAACTGCCAAATGACGGCAGGGTTAGCCCTTGCGGCTCCAAGCCTGGGGGTTAAAGAGCAGCAGCAGGGGGAATATCTCCAGACGTCCAAAGAGCATGTCAAGAGACAGAACAATCTTGCTGAAGGTACTGAGAATGCCGAAGTTTCCCGTGGGACCCACCAGGGAAAGGCCGGGACCAACGTTTCCCGTGCAGGTAATGACGGCGGAGAAGGTGGTCATGCCGTCAAAATTGTCCAGAGATACCAGCAAAAGGGACACCAGCACGATGACCACGTAGGTCAGGTAGTACACATATACGCTCTTAATGGTGCTGTCTTCCACCAGCTTTCCGTTGACCCGCACGGTGTGTACGGAGCGGGGGCGGAGCATGGAGGCTATCTCGTTTTTCAGGCTCTTCATAAGCAGAACCAAACGGGAGATTTTGGTGCCGCCGGCGGTGGAGCCTGCACAGGCGCCCAGAATCATGAGCAACAGCAGAATCCACTTGGAGAACTCTGGCCATAGGTTGAAGTCCACCGTGGAATAGCCTGTGGTGGTGATGATGGAGGACACGGTGAAAACCACATGGTGCAAGGCCTGGGTAAAGGAGGGGAAGGTGTGGTATACGTTTACCACAATCCCTGCAACCGCCACCAGGACAATGGCAATGTACCACCTGAGTTCCTCGTCCTGGGAGGCACGCTTTGCCTGCTTGGTGAGAACAAGATAGTAGATGGAGAAGTTCACCCCGAAAATAAGCATGCCCACGGTAATAATGGCTTGGGACAGGGTGCTGTAGCCGTTCATGCCGTTGTTTTTGACGGCAAAGCCTCCCGTACCGGCGGTGCCGAAGGCGTTGCAGAGGCTGTCAAAAAGGGGCATACCGCTAAGAAGCAGTAAAAGGATAAGCACCAGCGTCATGACGATGTAAATGCCGTACAGGGTGCGGGTGGTCTTGGCCATGGTGGGGGTTACCTTGCCGACGGAGGGGCCGGGGCTTTCTGCCCGCAGAAGGTGAAGGGAGTCTCCGCTGCCCTTGCTGAGGG
>CAYUHW010000318.1:0-2099 GCA_964444605.1 uncultured Christensenella sp.
TGCATAGGGATGCTTGCGTATCTGGCGGGCAGAAGGGGAAGGGGGAAAGACCGTGCTTGAGCTGTTTCTCACCTTTTTCAAAATCGGCGCCCTGTCCTTTGGGGGCGGCTACGGCATGATCAGCGTGGTGCGGGAGGCGGTGCTGGGCAAGGGCTGGATGACGGAGGAGGCTTTTCTCGGCTTCATCGCCGTGTCCGAGTCCACACCGGGGCCCTTGGCAGTGAACATGGCCACCTTTATCGGCGCTTCCCAGGGGGGCTTTTGGGGGGCTCTGTGCGCAACCGCAGGGGTGGTGCTGCCTGCCTTCTGCCTCATTCTGCTCATTGCCGCCCTGATGGGCAACCTCCTTCGCTTGGGGGCGGTGCAGGGGTTTTTGCGGGGCGTGCGCCCCTGCGTGGTGGGACTGATTCTCTCTACGGGGCTGATTATGGGGCTGAACGCACTGTTTTCCCTCTCCTCTTTGGAGGATTTGCAGGGCGGGCTCACGCTGGATTTGCGCAAACCGGCCATCTTCGTATGTGTACTTTTAAGCAGTGTGCTTTGGAAACGGCGGAAGGGGAAAAAGCCGTCCCCCATAGGGCTGATTTTGCTTTCCGCAGGGCTTGGCATCCTCTTTTATGGGATTTAGCTGTGGAAAAATGAGAAAATAGAGGAAACCTCTCTTGACGTTTCCTCTTGCAACCGCTATGATATGTGATAGAATGTGTAAAAACCGCACACAATCAATAAAACGGAGGATATCATTTTGGCAGAGTTTTTGGATCTGTTTTCCAATGTTCTAAAATTCAACTGGCAGGAGGGGCTGATGATTCTCATCGGCTGTGTGCTTATCTATCTGGCCATTGTCAAGGAGATGGAGCCTTCTTTGCTGCTTCCCATGGGATTTGGGGCAATTTTGGTAAATTTGCCTTCCGTCAATACCGCAGCCATTGAAACGCTGTTCAATGCAGGTATTGCCACGGAACTGTTCCCCCTGCTGCTGTTCATCGGCATCGGTGCCATGATTGACTTTGGCCCCCTGCTTTCCAACCCCAAGATGATGCTCTTCGGGGCGGCGGCGCAGTTCGGTATTTTCTTCACCCTGATTATGGCCCAGCTCATCGGCTTCTCCTTGGAGGACGCCGCTTCCATCGCCATTATCGGTGCGGCGGACGGCCCCACGTCCATCTTCGTGTCTCAGGTACTGAATTCCAAGTATCAGGGCGCCATCATGGTGGCGGCTTACTCCTACATGGCCTTGGTGCCCATCGTCCAGCCTCCCGTCATTCGGCTGATTACCACCAAGAAGGAACGGCGCATCCGCATGAACTATGCCCCTGCCGCCGTCAGCAAGACCACCCGCATCCTCTTCCCCGTCATCGTGACCCTGGTGGCGGGCACCGTGGCGCCTGAGTCTGCGGAGCTTATCGGCTTCCTCATGTTCGGCAACCTGATTCGTGAGTGCGGCGTGCTCAATTCCCTCAGCGAAAGCGCCCAGAACCAGCTGGCCAACCTGATTACCCTGCTGCTGGGCATCTCCGTAGCCTTCCGCATGCAGGCGGAGTATTTTGTGACCTTTGAGACCCTGGCCATCCTCTTGCTGGGACTCATCGCCTTCATCTTTGACACCGTAGGCGGCGTGTTCTTTGCCAAGCTCCTGAACCTGTTCTCCAAGGAAAAGGTGAACCCCATGATCGGAGCGGCGGGCATTTCCGCCTTCCCCATGGCCTCCCGGGTTGTCCACAAGATGGGACGGGAGGAGGATCCCTACAACTTCCTGCTTATGCATGCCGCCGGCGCCAATGTCAGCGGACAGATTGCATCCGTTATTGCCGGGGGACTGATTCTTTCCCTGGTGGCCCATTGAGAAAGGAGGAACCGTATGAGCTTTCGTTTTGATCCTTCCACCCTTCCGACCACTTTGCTCATGACCCTGAAGGGCATGGTGGGCATCTTTGTGGTCATCGGCGTAATCATGCTGGCCATTTGGCTGCTGAACAAGTTCAGCGCCCCCAAGTCCGAAAAGTAAAATGTGAATGGAATAAAAGACCGGCGGTGAAAACTGCCGGTCTTTTTGTATGCAGGGAAACAGGAGAGAAGGGGCGGGGGCGGCGGCTTTC
>CAYUHW010000319.1:0-2091 GCA_964444605.1 uncultured Christensenella sp.
CTTGTTCGCCTTCCTGGCGGAGCAGGACCGCCTGCAGGAGGAGGCTTTGGCCGCCGTACGGCAGGAGAAGACCTCCATGGAGGCGGAGCTGGCCCAAATGGAAGCGGAGCGCTCCCAAGACAAGCAGGAACTTCAGCGGCTGGCCTATGCCCGCAAAAACGAGGTGGATCCGGAGGATTATGAGAATTTCCGCAAGGGCATTCAGGATTTGACCCTTACGGAGCGGCGCATCTTCGACTACTATCTGGAGGGAAAGTCCGTCAAGGAGATTACGGAACTTATGGGCGTAAAGGAGTCCACCGTCCGCTTCCACAACCGAAACATCTACACCACCCTGGGGGTCAACTCCCTGAAACAGCTTTTGCGCTGTGCCGCCATTATGCATCAGGAGGAAGAGATTTAAACAGCAGAAGCAGGGGGCGGGGGTTGGAACGGCTTCGCCGTTCCCTTTGGGCTTTGCCCAAAGGGCTGCCGCAGGCAGCCCAACCCCCGCCCCCTCTTTTCCCGCCCTCTTTCTTTGCCCCCTTATGAATTCTTTTCACACTTCGGTTCTCCTGTGAATTATCTTCAAATTCGAAAATAAACTTCCACGATTCGATTTTTGGATTTGAAGGATATATAATTTGAAAAACCCCCGTATACCTGTATTTTCTGTGTTTTTTTGCAGGATTTGACATATTGCAACCGCGCGCGTTTTATGGTATAGTGCATGGGTACGAATTTTACGAATAAGGATAGAACAATGCAGTTAGAAAAAATGCTGGCCATCCGGAACAATAAGATCATCTACCGGGACGGCAACACCTGCTACAAGGTCTTCTCCGAAGGCTACGCCAAGGAAGGCGTGTTCAAGGAAGCCTTCAACCAGACCCAGATTGAAAGTCTGGGGCTCAGCGTACCCGAAGTGCGCAGTGTCTTTTGCTACGAGGGCAAGTGGGTGCTGGCCACCCAGTATATCCCCGGCATGACCCTCTCCCGCCTCATGGTGCGGGAGCCCGAGAAAAAAGCCGACTACATGAAGCTGTTTGTAGAGGTGCAAAAAAGCATGCACGAAACAAACTGTCCTCAGCTTGTGCGCCTGCAGGAGAAAATGGACAGCCGCATCAGCCGAACGGATTTACCTGCCACCGTGCGCTACTCCCTCCACGAGGACATTCTTGCCATGCCCCGCCAGAACCACATCTGCCACGGGGACTTGGTGCCCTCCAACGTACTTTTGCGGGAGGACGGCGTCCCCTTCATTCTGGACTGGACTCACGTCACCCGAGGCTACGCCCCTGCCGACGCCGCCCGCACCTACCTTCTGCTCACCCTCAACGGGGATAAAGAAGGGGCAGAGCTGTATATGCAGCTATATTGTCAAAGCAGCGGTCTGGAGGAGAGCGTCATCCGCCGCTGGCTCCCCGCCGTAGCCGCCTCTCAGCTGGTGCTGGGAAACGAGACGGAGCGGGAGATTCTCCAGGGCTTCATCGGCTGCTGAGAAGCCCCCATTCCATAACGAAAAGAAAGCTGGTATTTACATATGACGATTTTAATCTGCATCGGCTCCTCCTGCCAGGAAAAGGGATCCCGCAAAGTGGTGGAGAAGCTGCAAAAACTGATTCGGGACCATAACTTGGGCGACAAGGTAAAGCTCAGAGGGCTGGACTGCATGGGTCGGTGCCAAGAGGCCGTCTGCGTGGCCATAGACAATGCCGACACCGTTTATTCCGTCTCCCCCGACACCGTGGACGCATTCTTCACGGAGTATATTTTGCATCGGGCGTAACCCCCTTTTGGGAAAGGCAGTAAATATGAGAAAATTCGACACCAACGTACAATATACCAAGTACCTCGTCCTGCGGGAGGTCGCCAGAGAGGCATGGAACGATACCCTTCTGGACAATGCGGCAGACATCCCCGCCCGCATCGCCCCCGGAGGCAGTCAGGTTACCAACTGCTGTGTGTACAAGGAGCGCACCGTCCTCTCCGAGCGGGTGCGCATGGCCGCCGGCGGACATCGGGACAACCCCAACGTCATTGAGGTGCTCAACGTAGCCTGCGACGAGTGCCCCATGGGCGGCTACGAAGTCACCAACTCCTGCCGCGGGT
>CAYUHW010000320.1:0-2077 GCA_964444605.1 uncultured Christensenella sp.
GCTTAAAGTGCTGGTGAATCATACCGATGCCCAAATCAAAAGCGTCCTTGGGGCTGCCGATGGTAACGGTCTTCCCGTTTACCTCGATTTCGCCGCTGTCCGGAAAGTAGATGCCGGAGAGCATGTTCATCAGCGTGGTCTTGCCGCTGCCGTTTTCCCCCAGCAGAGCAAGGATCTCTCCCCGGCGGATATCCAGATCCACCTCTTCATTGGCTATGGTGGAGCCAAAGGTCTTGGTGATGCCTCGCATCCTGACCGCTGCTGTGTTCGTTTCCAAGTGCGTCCCCCTGTGTAGTAGAATATGGTTCTCTTCGGCTTTCCGCCGAAAAAGGCAGGGCAGAAGGTTTCTGCACTCCCTTTTTGGGCAGGCTGTTTTGTTTCGATATAATAAAGGGAGCCCCGTCCCGTAAGGGCGGGACTCCCCGTCGCTTAAGTTGGATTCCGATTAATAGGCTTCATCCAGCAGGCTGATGCCGTCGATCCGCAGATCGAAGTAGGGAGCGCTGCGGTAAGCGGACTCATCAAAGTACCCGTCATGGATAACTTCGGTATCGGGGGTGTAAGCAGCGTCGGTGTCCACGTCGGCCAGGTAGCTGTCAAGCTGTGCGCCGTTTACGGTGAAGGTGGTCACATCGTATACATGGAGGGTGCCGTCCTGCAGAGCCTTCTTGACTTCCTCGATCTTCTCGGCGGTGCCGGCAGCGGCAGCCTTCTCGTTGATCTCGGTGAGGACTACGGAACCTTCGGCAATGCCGCCGCACCAGTCAGCGGGGATTTCCTCGCCGTTCATAGTGGCCTTGATGGCAAATGCGAAGTAGGGAGTCCAGTCGATGCGGGAAGAGATGATGTAGGTGTTGGGAGCGGCGTCCACGGTGGAGCCGTTGTAGGAAACGTTGGGAACACCGGCGGTTTCGCAAGCGGTGGGAGCGCCCATGGAGTCGGCGTGCTGGGAGATCAGCTTGCAGTCACGGGCGATGAGGTTCTGTGCGCCTTCCTTCTCGGCGGTCTCATCGTACCAGGAACCGGTGAAGGTTACTTCCATGGTGGCGGTGGGGCAGACGGAGCGGGCGCCCAGGAAGAAGGAGGTGTAACCGGAAACTACTTCGGCATAGGTGAAGGCGCCGACGTAGCCGATCTTGGCTTCTTCAGCGGTGAACTGACCGGCTTCGATCATCTCGTTGAGCTTCATGCCGGCGGCCACACCGGCCAGGAAGCGGCCTTCATAGATGTGGGCAAAAGCGTTGTGGTAGTTGGCCAGACCCTCGGTGTGAGCCTTGGTGCCGGTGGCGTGGCAGAACTGCACGTTGGGGAATTCCTTAGCGGCCTGAATCATGAAGTCCTCATGACCGAAGCTGTCGGCAAAGATGATGTCGCAGCCTTCGTCCACCAGCTCGGCGGCGGCGTTGTAGCACTCCTGTCCCTCGGGGACGTTGGTGCGCATGATGACCTGATCCTCGCTGAGACCAACTTCGGCAACGGCGGCCTTGGCGGCGTTGATGAAGTTAAGGTCATAGGTAGAGTTTTCGTCATGCAGGAAGATGAATCCGACCTTGAAATCGGCATCTCCGCTCTTTTCATTGTTGCTGGAGCTGGAGCAGGCCGCAAACGCAAAGACCATAGCCAGGCACAGAAGCAGGGCAATCAGTTTCTTCATGAGAATGGTTCCTCCTAAATAGTTTTGTTGCTATATTCTCATCCACGGGATGGGGCAACCTTGGAAAGGGGGGTCAACCTACTAAAGAATAAGTTTATTTTAGCATGGTTTTTCCCGCAATTCAACTAAAAAATCAATGATTCTTTAGGAAAAAGAGGTTTTTATTGTACCACGTCCCTCCGCCCTTTGGCAAGCTATATAAAAATATGTTGCGCTAAATAATTTTCAGTCTATAAACAGGGGGGAAAGGGCCGTTCCATAAGGCGGAGCGGCTCCAAAAAGGAGATAAAGTTTTTATGCTGTATGCTGCCTGCCGCTCCCTCATCCCCTCAGTCTTGTTTACCAAGGGGCGCCGAACGTTGTAAGAAGCCTCATTTTGCTTTTGTTTTAACCGCATATGCCCCTTGCCCCGCATGGCTCCCC
>CAYUHW010000321.1:0-2075 GCA_964444605.1 uncultured Christensenella sp.
GGAAGCGGTATACACCGCTTCTCCCCTTTCCAAAAGGGCTTCCACTGCCCGACGGGCGGACTCCAAGGCGATTAGCTTTTCGTTCTGTTCCAGTTCCGCCTTCATTCTGTCCGTGTCATCGCTCAAGGTTATGACGGTTTCGGGATTAAAACTGCCTCCCTGAATCATGGCAATCAGTTTGGAAGCCGAAGCCTTATAAGTAGCCAGCAGTTCAGCCAGGGCAGTATCTTCCTCTACCCTTTTCCGTGCTTCCATATACGCCGCCATCTGCGGCGTTTGCATAACATCCACGGGTTGCTTCTGTTCCATACACACTCCTTTACAGTCGTCTTCCGTGCAGAGAGTTTTTCACGCAATCCGTCACTTCCACCTGCTGATAGGTGCCCAGAAGGGACGGATCACCCGGGAAATAAACCATTTTGAAGGTATCCAGTTTCCCGTACAGCACGGGTTCCTCCCGCATATCACAGCCTTCCACCAGAACCTCCCCCTTGTATCCAAGATACTTCCGGTTGTTTTCTCTGGTCTTTCGAGCCTGCACCTCATTCAGTCGGAATAACCTGTCCTTTTTTACGCTTTCAGGTATCTGATCCCCCATAGAAGCGGCTTTCGTGCCTTGGCGGGGAGAATACTTGAAGGTAAACGCCGCAGAGAAATCCGCCTGCTCCATTAAGGACAGCGTCTCCATAAAGTCCTCCTCTGTTTCTCCCGGGAAGCCGACGATAATATCCGTGGTCAGCTCGATGCCGGGAACCCGTTGCCGAAGGGTATGCACAAGAGTGAGATAGTCTTCTCTGGTATAGCGGCGATTCATCAATTTCAGTATGCGGCTACTGCCGGACTGCACAGGCAAATGAATGTGACGGCAGACCTTATCATTCTCCGCCATGGCGTCCATCAACCGAGGCGTCAAATCTTTTGGATGAGAGGAAATAAAGCGAATGCGCCGAAGTCCCTCCACCTTGTTGACCTCATGCAAAAGATCGGAGAAGTCCACGCCCAATCCCTTACCGTAAGAGTTGACATTCTGTCCCAGCAAGGTAATCTCGCTTACTCCCTCCTGAACCAAATCCTGGCACTCCTTCACAATGTCCTCAACGGTGCGGCTACGCTCCCGTCCCCGTACAAAGGGCACGATGCAATAGGTGCAGAAGTTGTCGCAGCCGTAGGTGATGTTCACGTATGCGGAGAAAGGATTCTGCCTTCTGGCGGGAAGGCCTTCGCAAATGGCGTATCCCTCTTCATCCGTAAGACAGACTCTTTCCCCCTCTTGTACTTCATGAAGCATTTCCGGAAGACGCCAAAGTACGTTGGTTCCAAAAACCAAATCCACGAAGGGGAACCTCTTTAAAACCTTTTTCGCCACGGTTTCCTGCTGCATCATGCACCCGCAAATGCCCAGAATCATATCCTCTTCCCCTTCATGCCGCTCACGCAGAGCACCGATATTGGCCAGCAGTTTTTTCTCTGCATGATCCCGCACACAGCAAGTGTTAAACAGAATAACCTTAGCCTCTTCCTTGCTCACAGCAGGAACATAGCCCATCTCTTCCAGCAGAGCGGAAAGAGTTTCGGAGTCACGGGCATTCATTTGACAACCATAAGTTTCCACAAAATAGGGCAGCCGCTTCCCGGCATTTTTTTCTTTGACACGAGTGATAAGCTCCCGTTGAAGCTGTTTTCTTTCTTCTGAAATCTTCTTCGTTTCCATTGCTTGCTTCTCCATAATAAATCATCTTATTATAACGCACTTTTCCGTTTTCAACAACCGTTTTTTCTCCAAGATTCCCCCGTTGTGGCAAAATCGCACCCTCATTTTTTCGCAGCCTTACACCCGCTTATCGACAGCTTCGAAATCCGCAAAATATTTTTGAAAAAAGTAGTTGACTTTTTACGCCGGATGGTGTATGATAACGAAGTCGCTGAAAGATGTGCGAGTGCTTCGGGGTGTAGCGCAGTCCGGTAGCGCACGTGCTTTGGGAGCATGGGGCCGGAGGTTCAAATCCTCTCACCCCGACCATCCGTGGCCCCGTGGTCAAGCGGTCAAGACACCGCCCTTTCACGGCGGTAACAGG
>CAYUHW010000322.1:0-2062 GCA_964444605.1 uncultured Christensenella sp.
GTGCTGGTAGAAGGCCGTGCCATTAAACTGCATCCCTTGGTATGTACCGCCTTTAACGCCGACTTCGACGGCGACCAGATGGCCGTGCACGTGCCCCTGTCTGTGGAAGCCCAGGCCGAAGCCCGCTTCCTCATGCTGGCGGCCAACAACATTCTCAAGCCTCAGGACGGCAAGCCCGTGGTTTGCCCCACCCAGGACATGGTCATCGGCTGCTACTATCTGACCCAGCAGCGGGACGGCGTCAAGGGCGAAGGCAAGGCCTTCCACTCCGAGGACGAGGCCATTATGGCCTACCAGACCGGGGAAATCACCCTGCAGTCCAAGGTGTTCATCCGCCTCGAGCGGGAATGGGAGGGCAAGATTTACCGCAAGGTGGTCAAGACCTCCGTGGGCCGCATCATCTTCAACAACGCCATTCCTCAGGATTTGGGCTTTGTGGAGCGCAACTGCCTGGACGATATGTTCAAGCTGGAAGTAGACCATCTGGTGGTCAAGAAGGATCTGGGGAACATTGTGGATATGTGCTACCGCAAGCATGGCCCCACCCTGACCTCCGAGGTGCTGGACAGAATCAAGCAGCTTGGCTTCACCTACTCCACCAAAGCGGGCATCACCGTCAGCTATCAGGACATCAAGGTGCCTAAGGAGAAGAAGGAAATCATTTCCGCCGCCGAAAAGAAGGTTGTGGAAATCGACGATATGTTCCGCATGGGTCTGCTGTCCAACAAGGAACGCCGCGACAACGTAATCGGCATTTGGGAAAAGGCCGTGGACGATGTTACCACCGCCCTCATGGACTCCATGGATCCCTACAACAACATCTTCATGATGGCCAATTCCGGTGCTCGAGGCAGCAAGGCGCAGATTCGTCAGCTGGCCGGTATGCGTGGTCTTATGGCTGACCCCTCCGGTCAGATTATCGAGGTGCCCATTCGCGCCAACTTCCGTGAAGGTCTGTCCGTGCTGGAGTTCTTCATCTCCTCCCACGGCGCCCGTAAGGGTCTGGCCGACACGGCTCTGCGTACGGCGGACTCCGGCTATCTGACCCGCCGTCTGGTAGATATCTCTCAGGACGTGATTGTACGGGAAGTGGACTGCTTCGCCTCCCGCAACGATACCCCCAAGGGCATGTGGATCAGCGACATCCTTGAGGACGGAAAGCTCATTGAGCCTCTCAAGGACCGTATCGCAGGCCGCTACACCATTGAAGACGTAATCAACCCCGCTACCGGCGAAGTCATCGTCCCCGGGGACACCATGATTACCTATGAGCAGGCAGATGCCATTGTGGCCGCCGGCATTCACGAAGTGCTGTGCCGCAGCGTCTTCACCTGCCGTACGGAGCATGGCGTGTGCGCCAAGTGCTACGGCAACAACCTGGCAACCGGCGGCGAAGTGAGCATCGGCGAGGCCGTGGGCATCATTGCCGCTCAGGCCATCGGCGAGCCCGGCACCCAGCTTACCATGCGTACCTTCCATACCGGCGGCGTTGCCTCCAACGAGGACATCACCCAGGGTCTTCCCCGTGTTGAGGAGCTCTTTGAGGCTCGTAAGCCCAAGGGCCTGGCGGTCATCACCGAGATTGCCGGCGTCTTCCGCATGGACGAAGAAAAGCGCCGTGCCATCATCTCCAACGACGACGGGGAGAGCGTGGATTACCACATCCCCTACGGCGCCAAGCTGAAGGTGAAGCAGGGACAGACCGTGGAAGCCGGTCAGGAACTTACCGAAGGTTCCGTGAACCCCAACGACATCCTGCGGATTCTGGGCGTCAAGGGCGTACAGAGCTATCTGCTTAAGGAAGTCCAGAGCGTATACCGCCTCCAGGGCGTTGAGATCTCCGATAAGCATATCGAAGTCATCATCCGTCAGATGCTCCGCAAGGTGCAGGTGGAGGATGCAGGCGATACCAACCTGCTGGCCGGAGAACTTTGCGACATCTTCCGCTTCGAGGAAGAGAACGAGCGGGTGCTGACGGAGAATCCCGAAGGCCGTCCCGCCATCGCAAAGAGAAAGCTGCTGGGCATCACCAAGGCCGCTCTGGCTACGGATTCCTTCCTGT
>CAYUHW010000323.1:0-2052 GCA_964444605.1 uncultured Christensenella sp.
GATGGTGCCGATGTTTACGTGAGGCTTGTTCCGTTCGAATTTTGCTTTAGCCATTTTATTTCTCCTTAATAATTTCTTTTTTGGTTAGAAGTTGTAGTTATAGCGGCCCAGTACCTTCTCTGCCACGCTCTCGGGAACCTTTTCGTATCCCTCAAACTGCATGGTGAAGGTGCCTCGGCCCTGGGTCCGGGAACGGAGGGTGGTGGCGTAGCCAAACATCTCCGAAAGAGGACAGGTTGCATCAATCTCCGTACCGGAGGCGGTAGTCTGCATGCCGTTGATACGGGATCTGCGGCTGCTGAGATCGCCGTTGATCTCGCCCAGATACTCGTCGGGCACCAGCACTTCCACCTTCATCATGGGCTCCATGAGCATGCTGTTGGACTTCTGCAGGCCTTCCTTTACCGCCAGAGAACCGGCGATTTCAAAGGCCATGTCGGAGGAGTCTACCTCGTGGTAGGAGCCGTCCAGCAGAACTGCTTCCACGTCCACCACTTCGTAGCCCCCCAGAGGTCCGGACATGAGTGCGCCTCGGATGCCCTTGTCCACGGAAGGAATGTACTCCTTGGGAATGACGCCGCCCACGGTTTTATCCACAAAGCGGTAGCCTTCGCCGCTGCCAAGAGGATTGAACTGCACCACGCAGTGACCGTACTGGCCGTGGCCGCCGGTCTGACGCACGTAGCGCCCCTCTGCCTTGACGGGCTTGCGGATGGTCTCCTTGTAGGCAACCTGAGGCTTGCCCACGGTGGCCTCCACCTTAAACTCCCGAATGAGCCGGTCTACGATAATCTCCAAATGGAGCTCGCCCATGCCGGCGATGATGGTCTGTCCGGTGGTCTGATCCACATAGGTGCGGAAGGTGGGATCCTCGTCCTGGAGCTTGCCCAGGGCCTGATCCATCTTCTCCTGCCCCGCCTTGGTCTTAGGCTCGATGGCGACCTGGATAACGGGATCCGGGAACTCCATCTTTTCCAACAGCATCTGGTGCGTCTCTCCGCAGAGAGTATCGCCGGTGGAGGTGTCCTTCATACCTACCAGAGCCACAATGTCTCCGGCGCAGGCTTCGTCCATCTCCTTGCGGGCGTTGGCGTGCATGAGCAGAATCTTGCTGACTCTGGCCTTGCGCTGCTTGCCTACGTTGTAGACATAGCTGCCCGCCTTCAAGGTGCCGCTGTACAGCCGGGCAAAGACCAGCCGTCCTACGAAGGGATCGGCAATGATCTTAAAGGCCAGCGCCGTCAAAGGCGCATCGTCCCGGGGTTCGGCCACCATCTCCTGCTCCCCTTCCAAATCCGTGCCGGTGGCGGCGGGAATGTCCAAGGGAGAGGGAAGGAAGTCCACGATGGCGTTCATCAAAGGCTGTACGCCCTTGTTGCGATAGGAAGTGCCGCAAACCACGGGCACCATGGCCCCGGCGATGGTGGCCTTGCGGATGAGCTTTTTCAGCTCCTCCTCAGAAGGTTCTTCACCCTCCAGGAACCGCTCCAAGGCGTCATCGTCCTGTTCAACGGCCGCTTCCACAAGCTGGCTGCGGTATTCTTCCGCCTGCTCCAGCATGTCCGCAGGAATTTCCTCTTCCCGTACGTCGGTGCCGTCGTCGTTGTAATAGACCTCGGCCTTCATGGTCACCAAGTCAATGATGCCCCTGAAGTCGCTCTCGGCGCCGATGGGAAGCTGGATGGGCATGGGGTTCGCCCGCAGGCGAGTGCGCATCATATCCACCACATGGTAGAAGTCTGCGCCCACAATGTCCATCTTGTTTACATATGCAATGCGGGGGACGCCATATTTCTCGGCCTGACGCCATACGGTTTCAGACTGAGGTTCCACGCCGCCCTTGGCGCAGAATACGGCTACGGCGCCGTCCAGCACCCGCAAAGACCGCTCTACCTCCACGGTGAAATCCACGTGACCCGGGGTGTCGATGATGTTGATCCGGTGTCCCTGCCAGTAGCAGGTAGTGGCGGCGGAGGTAATGGTGATGCCCCGCTCCTGCTCCTGCTCCATGTAATCCATGGTGGCAGCGCCCTCGTGGGTCTCCCCCATCTC
>CAYUHW010000324.1:0-2041 GCA_964444605.1 uncultured Christensenella sp.
CCCGCCCAGGGGCGGTATCCAGGGCATACCCTGCGGCGGCATAGTCATAGTCCTTCATGGCCGCCTCTATCTTGGCCTCCACCGCCTGGTTCTGGGTCTCAAAGTCAAAGGGACCATGTTCAAAGACGATATACTCCCCTTCCTCCACATCCATCAGCTGCATCTGCGGGGGAACGGGGCCTGCATACTCTGCCGGCAGCCGCACACCGTAGGCCTCGGCCAGAGGAATGCCCCAGCTGCAAATTCGCCCCTCAGGCGCATTGATAAAGCCCATAATCTGACCGGCACTGCTGTCGGACTCCTCCCCGCCCAAATCGTCCAGCTTGTTGGGGATGCCCGAAAGAAGGCCGCAGATTGTCTCGCAGTCCTGTCCGGGGATTTGGCTCTGCTTCTGCCAGAAATCCCAGTAGCCAATGCTCTCATAATTCCGAATATGCAGAAATTTATGGGCGGGAATGGTAATAAAATACGTTTTCACCTGTTCGTTGGTTTTTTCCATGGATTTCGCTCCTATTTCCGTTAAGTAGCAGTCAAAGGGATGCAGAAGGGTGCGCAAAACCACGGGCACGGGACGGCGGCGATAGGCGCTGGGTGAAAGACCGTAGGTCTCTGCAAAGGCACGGGTGAAGGCCTCGTGGGAGGAAAAGCCGTAATCTAAGGCGATGTCCAGCAGACCCCTGTCCGTGTCCCGTACCTGCACCAAGGCAAAGGCCAGACGCCGCCCCCGAAGATACTCCCTGAGGCGCATCCCCGAAATCTCCCGAAACTTTCTGGAAATGTAGCTTGGAGAATAGCCAAAGCGCCTTGACAGGGCCTCCAAGGTCATTTCTTCGCTGTCCTTCAGCTTGATACAGCGGTCTATTTCGTCAATGAGAAGCTGAATCTCCTTATACCACGGGTTCACGTTTCTGCCTCCTTGTCTGCTCTTGGGGCATTATACCCCTTCCCCTGCTCCGGCGCTTGATTTTGCTTGCACAGTTTTCTTCCGCAAAAGATTCCCCCCGCCGCAATCCTTCTTCCCTATTATATGCATCCGTCCCCATATGCTTTTAAAAATCAAACGCAGTCCCGGCAAATGGCGAAAATCACCTTATTTTAGGGACTGCTTTTTGCGTGCAATTTTACACGTCACGGGTTCTGGGGGGCAAAGGTGCGAATCACTCTGTCCGCAATGCCGAAGGCTTCATCTGCATTGGCCGTCAGCAAAACCACGGCGATTCTCTTCTTCCTCATCTGCAGCAGCAGCCCGCGAATATGCTCCCGAAGCTCCATATCCGCCCCCTTGAAAGGACGAACGCAGAAAACCACCTTCGGCTTTTGCAGTAGGACGCGGTTGTAGACCAGATCGTATTTTTCCGTTTCGGAAAGGTGTTCCACAGGCCGATTAAATAATTCCGCACCGTTTCTTGCACCGTATTCCTTGGCCAGACGGTGCTGCATCCGCCTGTTGCTCCAAAGGCCGGGCAGATGATGGTCAGAGGTCATGAACAGGTTGTCAAAGTAACTCAGCCGCGGAAAAATCATGGTCTGGCTGGGCAGTTCCTGAATGATGGCAAACTTCCGATTGCCTACGGGATTACAAACTTGGTCTTCCAGCCATAATTGTCCCTCTTCCGGCGCCCTATCCCCGGTAAGAATCTGCAAAATTTTCTCGGTCACCCGGTTGTTTCCGTCCTGCAGCACCAGACATTCCCCTGCATAGACATGGAAGGACAGGTTCTCCATAGAATCCAGAGACAGCCCCTTTACCTGCAGCACGGGAGGGGTTCCCGCCTCCAAAAGGTCGGCATCCTTCGCCCCGCAGGGGATTCCGGCGATTTTTTCCAGAACGTCCGGAAGTTCCGCCCCGGTCTCCACGGTTTTTAAAATCCTGCCGTTTCCGAAAATGGAAATTCTATCCGCAATGCGGGACAAATCCTCCGGCTGGGAACTGACATATAAAAAGGAAAAACCCTCCGCCGCACACTGCCTTAAAATGCCATGGAGCTGTACCAGCTCCCCCTCCCCCAAGAAGGCGCTGATGTCTTTATGACATCAGCGC
>CAYUHW010000325.1:0-2004 GCA_964444605.1 uncultured Christensenella sp.
CCAGAGGGATGGGCTCTCCCCAGTACCGCTGGCGGGTGAAGACCCAGTCACGGAGCTTGAAGTTTACACGGCGCTTGCCGATGCCCTTCTCCTCCAAGAACTTCAGCATGGCGGGAATGGCCTCGCTGACCTCCAGACCGTTGAGGAAGCCGGAGTTCACCATCTTGCCCTTGTGGCAGTCCGTAAAGGCGGCCTCTTCCACGTTCCCCCCAGCCACCACCTCGATGATGGGCAGGTTGAACTTCTTTGCAAAGGCCCAGTCCCGATCGTCATGACCGGGCACGGCCATAATGGCGCCGGTGCCGTAGCTCATGAGGACGTAGTCGGAGACGAACAGGGGAATATGGACGCCGTTGACGGGGTTCACCGCCTCGATGCCGTCAAGACGCACGCCGGTCTTGTCCTTGTTCAACTCACTGCGCTCAAAGTCGCTCTTGCGGGCGGCGGCCTGGCGGTAGGCGGCCACGTCGGCGTAGTTCTTTATAACTTCCTTGTGCTTTTCAATCAGGGGATGCTCGGGGGAGATGACCATGTAGGTCACGCCGAACATGGTGTCGGGGCGGGTGGTGAAGATTTCCACGGAGTCCTCCACCCCGGAAAGTTGGAAAGTAGCCTGGGCGCCTTCGCTGCGGCCGATCCAGTTTCTTTGCTGGGTCTTAACCCGGTCGATAAAGTCCAGATCGTTGAGGCCGTCAATGAGGGAGTCGGCATAGGCGGTGATCTTCAGCATCCACTGGGAGCGGATCTTCTGGATGACGGGGGCGCCGCAGCGTTCGCAGCAGCCGTCGATGACCTCTTCGTTGGCCAGACCCACCTTGCAGCTTGTGCAGAAGTTGATGGGAATCTCTGCCTTGTAAGCCAGTCCCTTTTCAAAGAACTTGAGGAAGATCCACTGGGTCCACTTGTAGTAGGCGGGGTCGGTGGTGTCCACTTCCCGATCGTAATCAAAGGAAAAGCCCAGCCGCTGAAGCTGACTGCGGAAGCGTCCGATGTTCTTTTTGGTCACCAGAGCGGGGTGGATGCCCGTCTTGATGGCGTAGTTCTCCGTGGGCAAGCCAAAGGCATCCCAGCCGATGGGGAACAGGACGTTGTAACCCTCCATGCGCCGCTTGCGGGCGATGATGTCCATGGCGGTGTAGGGACGGGGATGGCCTACATGAAGCCCCTGCCCGGAGGGGTAGGGGAACTCCAGCAATCCGTAAAACTTGGGCTTGGAGAAGTCCTCCCCCGTGCGGAAGGCCTGCTGGTCGTTCCACTTCTGCTGCCACTTGGGCTCGATTACCTTTGGATCATAAGTCTGTGCCATAGTTACTCCTTCTTCTTTGCTTCTATTATTGAAGCCCGCCCGCCTTGGAGGCAAAGCGGAATCAGATGTCTTTCAATCTTATATAATAGCCTCTTTTTGCCCGTTCGTCAACTTTTTTGCACGGAGAAAGGTTCCTCAGGCGGTTTTTATGCGTATGGTCAGGGTCAGCTCCTCTTCCTCCCGCTTTTCCTCCATGGTGCAGGCCATGCCGCAGGCCTCCAACTGCTTTAAGGAGGCCTTGACGCCGTTGACAAAAAGGCGGGTGTCCCGATTGAGACGAAGAATGTGCAGGGAGCCGGGGCGGCTTTCTTCCTTCTTCCCCTCAATATACTTTTCCGTCTCCCGCACGCTCCAGCCATGCTCGGAAATCTGCTCCAGGCACGAAAGCTGGGCCTGCTCCCCCTCCAGGGATAAAAGACAGCGGGCGTGGCGCTCGGAAAGTCCCGCCGCAAGGCATTTTTCCCGCACGGCAGGGGGCAGCTTTAAAAGCCGCAGTTTGTTGGACAAAAAGCTCTGGCTCTTCCCCAGGCGGCGGCTGAGGGTCTCCTGACTGAGCCCCTGACGGACCAGGAGGGTCTGATAGCTTTCCGCCTCCTCCATGTAGTTTAAATCCGCCCGCTGGATGTTCTCCACCAAGGCCATTAAGGCGCTTCTCTCCTCCCCCACGTTCTCTATGACGCAGGGAATCTCCTTCATGC
>CAYUHW010000326.1:0-1995 GCA_964444605.1 uncultured Christensenella sp.
CCCGTCAGGTGGTGGAATATGCCCATGACCACGGCGTAGTGGTTGAGGGCGAGCTGGGCACGCTGGCCGGCATCGAGGATGAAGTGCAGGTTTCCGCCGAGGATTCCTCCTACACCCGCCCCGAGGAAGTTCAGGACTTCGTAGAGCGCACCGGCGTTGACTCCCTGGCCATCGCCATCGGCACCAGCCACGGCGCATACAAGTTCACCGCCGATCAGTGCACCCGCAACGAGAAGGGCCTGCTGGTACCTCCTCCCCTCCGTTTCGACATTCTCCAGGAGATCGAAGAGCGGCTCCCCGGCTTCCCCATCGTACTCCATGGCTCCTCCAGCGTACCTCAGGAGTTTGTGAAGATCATCAACGAGAACGGCGGCCGTATGCCTGATGCCGTGGGTATCCCCGAAGAGCAGCTCCGTGAAGCCGCCCGCATGGCCGTTTGCAAGATCAACATCGACTCCGATCTGCGTCTTGCCATGACCGCCAGCATCCGTCAGTACTTCATGCAGCATCCCGACCACTTTGACCCCCGCCAGTACCTGAAGCCCGGCCGGGTGGCCATTAAGGAAATGGTCAAGCATAAGCTGGTGGACGTACTGGGCTGCGACCACAAGGCATAACCCCTACAACCAAAGAAGCGGTGTGAATGCTCACACCGTTTCTTTTTTTCTACATTATTATATTGTATACAATGGGCGCCGCCTAAGGGGAGGCTTAAATTACGCCCTGTTCCAAAAGCAGGGGGATATCCATCAAAGACTGCACCACGGCGGCTTCCGTTCCTGCAGGGGCGGCGGGGCTGTCAGGGGCATGGAGAAGGACGCCCGCTATTTTGGCGTTATATGCGCAGTCCATGTCCAGCCGCCTGTCTCCTACATAGCAGGCGCTCTCTTTGCTAAGAGCGTACTTTTCCAGCAGATACAAAATCCCGTCGGGGGCAGGCTTGCGGGGGAGAGGGTAGAGACTGGTGACCACTTCCTCAAAATAAGAAGCGATGCCCAGATGCTCCAGCACCGGCAGGGAGGAGGCGCCTCTGTGGGTAAACACAAAGTGGCGGACGCCCCGCTGATGCAAATCCTCCAAAATCTCCCTTGCTCCGGGCATAAGGGGGATCTCCGGTATGCGGCTTTCGCTGATGGCCTTGTAGCGCCCCATAAGGGTGTCAAAGGGCAAGCCCGTTTTTTGACTGCCTTGCTCTATAAGGGCGGTGACGGAGTCTTTGAGAATGACGGTTCGAATCTCCTCTTGGGGCATGAGAAGCCCTGCCTGCTCTAAGGTTTCCTGCAGACAGGGGACGATGAGGGTGTAGGAGTCCAGCAACGTGCCGTCCAAGTCCCAGATAAAGGCCTGCTTCATCTTATTTCTCCTGCTCTCCCTCCCGGGGAATTCGCTCCGCTCCCAGTACATCGTCGTCCAGGAGGACGGGAATGAGCATGGAGCCCTTGGAGAAGCGGGGCTCAATGTGCACCTGCTCCGTGTTCAGCACCGTAGCAGGGCTCTTTCTCTGACGGATGCGCACGTCAAAGGGCATGGTTACGGGAGACGCCCAGACCAGCTCCCGCCCGTTGGCACCGTTTTTGCGGAAATCGAAGGTCTTGAGCCCCTTGCCGTTGCGTGCCTGCAGTTCATAGTCAAAGAGGAAGCTGCGCTTGGCAAAGCCTCGGTCACTAAGCACCAGCAGTTCCCCTTCTTCCCCGGTTTGCCCGGCATAGAGAACTCTGTCCTTATTGTCCAGCTTGATGCCCTTGACGCCGCCGGAAACACGTCCCGTCCTGGGCACCTCCTCCGCCTCAAAGCGGATGCTCATGCCCAGGGCCGTAACCAGCAGAATGGGCTCAGCGGCGGCCTTTTCCACCTTGACCAGTCTGTCCCCTTCCTTCAGGGACAGTGCGGCGGTGCGCTTGACCTTGGGGCTGTACTCGCTTGCAGCGGTGCGCTTGACCATGCCGTTTTTGGTATAAAAGAGGTAGTCCCCCTCATTTTCTTCGGGGAAGACGG
>CAYUHW010000327.1:0-1988 GCA_964444605.1 uncultured Christensenella sp.
TGTATATAATCCTATAGGCTAGCATTTGACCCCTGCCCCCTTTTGTAGCTACCCCCCCCAGGGGTGGGGGTGGGGGGTGGGGTGGGGGTAGCCATCGCCCTGGCCGCGCCGCCCCGGTGATAGCCCCGCGCCTCCCGGCCAGCGCCGCCCCTCTGATAGCGCCTCCGTAATAGGCTTTCAGGCGCATTTTATGCGTATTTCCGGGCTGTATAAAACCCGTATATATGCGCTGATATTCATACTTCATTGCATAAAGTTAGCCATTCGCCGGAATTGCCGTAAAACTTCGAACTTTTCGCCGTGTTTTTATGGTCTCCGAACGCAACAAAATTCGTATTTTGTTGCGTTGACAAATTCTGTCAACCGAATGGGTCTTTCATTCCCCCGCCGAATTTGACCTCCACGGCAACCTTCCCGTCGGCTTTTATCTCTTGCCGATCGGTATACTTGTACCCGCCGAAACCCTGCTTGAGCAGGAAAATGCTCATGGAGGCATTTGGACCCGCCGCCCTCTCAATGATTTCGCCGTCCATCCACGTCCCAAATTTTTTTAGTGCTGAAGCCACCCCTGCATTTTTGGCGTTCGGCGTATTAATCACGTCCAAATACTCGTCGATGCTGGCACCGATTCGCCCGCAGAACCCCGCGACGGACGGCCTTTTAATCACTCCGTGATTAACATCTTCCTGGTAGGCTTTTATCTCCCGGACGAGTTCCGGCTCATCCAGCGGGAATTGTCGCGGTTTTCCCATTGCCATTTTCTGCGCCTCCTTCCTGCATAATCGGCATCTTGCCCGCTTTTAAGTCGCGGTTAAGTGCTTTTTAAGTCAATTTTGTCCCGAAAACCTCGCTATATCGTAGATATAGCGCCGGAATCAAGCCCAAATCGTGCGTATCCGGCTCGCGCTCCCGTTCCCCGGGCTATCACCTCCGGGGCGAACAGAAAAAGCGCCAGAACCACGATCCACACGGTCGATCCGTGCTTGTCGTGGCTCTGGCGCTCGCGCTCTGGCCTTGTGTCTACATTATATCATATCGTGACAGACGATTCAATGCGTTTTGTTCACGTTTTCCACAAGTTATAAATGGTTTCAAGTCTAAATTATAGGACAATGTTCGATTTTTTTCGTTTTCCTAAACCGCCGCGCCTAAACCCGCAGCTGATTTTACTTTTATTATATAGTACAGTTACGGAATTGTCAACAATTGGCAGCTCCAGAAAAATTTTTCAAAAAAAATTAAAAAAGGGCTTGACATACTCATAGCGTATGTGTTATAGTGTAGACACAAAGCAAACCACAAACACAGCCCGGATCATGATAATGGAGGAATAAAAAATGACCAAAAAGGAACTGAACAAAATTCAAACTGCTGCTTACGCTGCATTTCTGGAAACCGATAGCGGAAAGGAATTCCTGGCAACCCCTGCAATCTGTTGTAAATGCTGGGGGGTCGAAGAAGGTGAGAAGAAAACCCTTCTTATTACCTATCACGACACACAGCTCAACAACGAGACCTTGAAAGCCATCGGCCATTCCCCGGAAGCTTCCGCGCAATTGCTTTTTTCTGCGAATAAACAGACAAAAACATTGACGCCCGCAGAATGGGATTAATCTACGCTATGAGTATGTATTATAGTGTAGGCACAGAGCAAACCACATACACAACCCGGATCGGCGAGGAGGTGATCCAAAATGGCTAGAAAAACCACAACAAGCAGCGAGGTCAAGCAGCGCTGGAAGTCGAAAGCATACAAGGCCTATCAAGTCAACCTCCGGAAGGAGGATGACGAAGACTTAATAAAATACGTTGAAGACCTTCGCGCGGCCGGGAAAATCGGCACAACTGAAATATTCCGGCGCGGCATTGAAGCAGTAAAAAAAGAGGGCTTGTAAGTAGCCCTCAAAAAAATAACATACTCTAACCGTATGTCGAAAGCAAAAGAAAAGCGCCCCGGCCAGCTACCACACTACTCCGGGACGCGCCAC
>CAYUHW010000328.1:0-1973 GCA_964444605.1 uncultured Christensenella sp.
CCCTCTGACCTACGTGTCCATGACCCAGTACGATAAGGCTTTCGAAGATAAGCTGACTGTGGCCTTTAAGCCCGAGACTCTGCAGAATACCTTGGGACAGTATCTGGCCAAGCTGAATAAAACCCAGCTTCGTATTGCCGAGACGGAGAAGTACGCTCACGTTACCTTCTTCTTTAACGGCGGCGTAGAGGCTCCCAATCCTTTGGAGGATCGGTGTCTGATTCCTTCCCCTAAGGTAGCCACCTATGATCTTAAGCCTGAAATGAGTGCTTACGAAGTGGCGGATGAAGCGGTGAAGCGCATTGAGTCCGAAAAGTACGACGTGATGATTCTCAACTTCGCCAACCCCGACATGGTAGGCCACACCGGCGTTATGGACGCCGCCGTACAGGCCGTGCATGCGGTGGATCAGTGCCTTGCCAAAGTGGTCGATGCGATTTTGCGTCAGGGCGGCCGATGCATCATCACGGCGGATCACGGCAACTGCGAATACATGTGGGACGAGGGAGAGAACGCCCCCTTTACGGCGCACACCACCAATCCCGTGCCCTGCGTGCTTGTGGATGACAGCAGAAAAGATGCCGTTTTGCGTGACAACGGGCGGCTCAGCGATTTGAGCCCCACGCTGCTGGATCTGTTGGGTGTGGATAAACCCGCCGAGATGACGGGCAGCACCCTGATTGTACACTGATTTTCTTGAAAAGGGGCGGATTATTGCTTGCATTATCCGCCCTACCGTGTTATAATTGCAACTGCAGTTTATTTGGGAGGAATTTGAAATGGCTTTAGCTATTCAGATCGTTTTGGTTCTGGTCTCTATCGCTTTGATTGCATCCATTCTGATGCAGAACAGCAAGTCTGCCGGTTTGGGCGCAGCTTACGGCGATGACACCGAAAGCTTTGGTACCCGCGGCCGTGAGGCTGCCAAGGAGAAGAAGCTCCAGAAGATCACCATGATTCTGGCCGGCGTAATTGCTGTGCTGGCTCTGGTGCTTATGTGCCTGTAAGGCATATTGCATATGCAGCGTAAAACGGTGCGGTATGGATATGCTGCATCGTTTTTGCGTATACTAAGGAGGAAAGTATGCCCGTTCAGAAGGGAATAAAGATGGCGGCGCAAAATAAAAAAGCCCGTCATGACTATTTTATAGAGAGTACCTTGGAATGCGGCATTGCACTGGTTGGCACGGAAGTCAAGTCCATCCGCAAAGGCGCTCTGAATCTGAAGGACAGCTATGCCTTGGTCAAAAATGGGGAGATGCTGCTGTACGGCATGCACATCAGTCCCTTTGAGCAGGGGAATATCTTCAATCATGAGCCCTTTCGGGTTAGAAAGCTTCTGGCACACAAACGGGAGATTACCAAGCTGTATGGGCTTCAGCAGGCCCAGGGATACAGTCTCATTCCTCTTTCCGCATATTTTAAAGACGGAAAGGTCAAGGTTGAGCTGGGCGTCTGCAAAGGTAAAAAGCTCTATGACAAACGTCATGACATGGCGGAGCGGGATGCCAACCGAGAGATTGATCGGCGCATGAAAGACTTTAGAGTGCGTTAATCCTGGGGGTGAAATGGTTTCGACGGGGATAGTGGAGGCCAGATAAGCGAGCCGAAGCCCCGAGCTTCGTTAAAATCGGGAAACGTCTAAATATAAAAGACAACAATTACGCACTTCCCGTTGCTGCTTAACAAAGCGCAACGCGTCCGCCTGTAAAGACCTATCGTTACAGAATCGGGCGTCATTTAGGATAGGGAACGAACCAACCTAAGCTTTGCGGCTGGCCGGATTTATGAAGCTACCGGACCGGTTGCCCCGCCGATGGGGAAGCCGGAAGGGGAATACTTGTACGTCGGCTGCGCTCGGAGAAAATTTGACTGACAGATCTTCGGACAGGGGTTCGACTCCCCTCACCTCCACCAATAACCACCCAATGGGTGGTTATTTTTTTGAGGGGAGGAGAACGGGTTCGGGAGTG
>CAYUHW010000329.1:0-1965 GCA_964444605.1 uncultured Christensenella sp.
TCCATAAGGGCGGCCAGAACGGGGGTAGCCAGCACAGGCAGTGCCCCGCTGCCGACGGCGCGGGCGGTGATCTCTTCGGTGACGGTCAGGGTCTTTTCTCCCCGAAGTCCGATTTTGAGCATAGATGCATCTCCTCTCATTTCAGGTCTGCATACGGCGGGTCAGCAGTTCGTAGGTGGCTTCCAAATCCTTATTGTCCCGCCAAGCACAGCCAAGGGGCACTCCCGGGCGGTTCTTGCCGTGGAAGTCGCTGCCGCAGGTCACAATGAGCTTGTTCTGACGGGCTACGGAAAGAAACTGCTCCGTCTGTCTGGGGGTGTTGCTGGGATAAAAGGCCTCAATGCCCATAAGCCCCCAGCCTATAAGCGCCTGCAGGAGGGCGTAGAAATTCTCCCGAATGTGGCAGGGATGGGCCAGCACGGGGATGCCGTCCGCACGGTGGATAATCTCCATGACCTGCTGGGGGGTAAAGCGTTTTTCCGTATAGTACCCGGGGGCACCGGGCTTCAGATACTTGGCAAAGGCCTCCTTTACCTCAGAAGCATAGCCGCCTTTAATCAAAGCGTGGGCAATGTGGAGTTTGGTGGTGGTGGTCTGCCCCGTTTCCATAAAGGGACGAACCTCTACCCCTGCCTGCTCCAGGCGGGTAAAGATAATTTCGTTGCGCCGGTCTCTGCGCTCTCCGGCCACCTCCATGGCACGGATGAGTACGGGGTGGTTGGGGTCTACATCCAGCCCCAAAATGTGCAGTTCGTGAGGCCACTCGTTGTCCAGTTCCACGGCAGGGAGTACGGGCACCCCAAGCTTTTTCCCCTCTGACACCGCTTCTGCTACACCGGAAATACAATCATGGTCACTGAGAGCCAAAAGCCTGAGCTTGGCTCTGGCGGCCATGCGAACAATCTCCGCCGGGGTATAGGTGCCGTCCGAATGACAGCTATGGGTGTGCAGGTCAAATCTGGATGCCATGTTTTCCTTCCCGTAGTCATTAGGGGATATATGCCGACGGAGAAATCTCCCCGTCGGCACGGTACTGTTTTTTCTGTTATGCCTGGGCTTCCTTGGAGGCGGGCGCCATGACGGCGTCCATATCCTCTCCGCGGTATACCCGCTCGAAGGCCTGGCCGGAGACGTGCTCATACTTAAGGAGCATGTTGGAGACCCGTTCCAAGGCTTCCCGCTCCCGAGAGAGAATGTCCTTTGCCCGCTCGTACTGGCGGCAAAGCTCCTTCTGCACAACCTCATCGATGCGGGCGGCTACGGCCTCGGAATACTCCTTGGTGTGCCCCCAATCCCGTCCGACAAAGACTTCCGTATCGCCGCCGTAGAACACGGGACCCAGTTCCTCGCTCATGCCGTACTGGGCGACCATCTTCCGTGCAGTCTGGGTGCTTTGCTTCAAGTCCTGGCTGGCGCCGGTGCTGACGTCGCCAAAGACCAGTTCTTCGGCTACCCGTCCCCCAAGGGACATGCAGATGTAGTCCTCCATATACTTCTTGGTGACATGAGACCAGTCGTCCTCCTTGGGCATAGTGGCGGTATAGCCTGCGGCCATGCCCCGGGAGATAATGGAAACCTCATGGAGACGGTCGCACTTGGACAGCTCCAAGGTCAAAATGGCGTGTCCGGACTCATGGAAGGCGGTGTAGCGGCGGTCCTCCTCGGAAGGAATGCGGCTGCGCTTTTCGGGCCCCATAAGCACCCGGTTGGTGGCCTCCTCCAGGTCCTTCATGGAGATCTTCTTGCGGCGGTCTCTGCCGGTGAGAATGGCAGCCTCATTGAGCAAATTCTCCAAATCCGCTCCAGTAAAACCGGGGGTCAGGCGGGCAAGGCCGTCCAGCTTCACATCGTCTTCAAACTTTTTGTTCCGGGCATGCACCTTCAAAATGGCCTCGCGCTCACGGACATCGGGGCGGTTAACGGTAATCTGCCTGTCAAAACGGCCGGGACGGAGCAAAGCGGGAT
>CAYUHW010000330.1:0-1960 GCA_964444605.1 uncultured Christensenella sp.
CCGTACTTCATTGCAATTGTCCTCCTTAAGTATTTAATTCAGTATACCGCTATTTTCCAGCGCTGACAAGGTGGGAGCGCAAAGTATAGGATTTCCGGCGGCCTTCATGGCGTTGGCGGCGTCCTTTAAGCCGCTGCCCGTGTTCATGACGGCTACGGTTTCTCCCGCTTTAATGAGGTTCCGTTCTCTGGCGGCCTTCACCCCTGCCGTGGCCGTAACCCCTGCAGGCTCTCCGAAGACGCCCTCCGTCCTACCCAGAAGCCGCATGGCCGAGAGGATGTCCTCGTCGGATACGGAAATCCAGGCGCCGTTGGAAGCGTATACCGCCCGCTGGGCCTTCTTGGGATTTCGGGGCACACCTACGGAGATGGAATCCGCCAAGGTGTTCTCCTCCGTGGGCACCAGCACACGGGTTTCGGTTTTATCCGCATCCACAAAGGGACTGCAGCCCGTGGACTGCACCCCCAGAATGCGGGGAATGCGGTCAATCAGCCCCAGCTCGTACAGGTCTTTAAAGCCCGTGTACACCCCGCCGATGGTGCACCCGTCCCCAACGGAACAGGCCACCCAGTCAGGTACGTTAAAGTCAAGCTGTTCGGCAATCTCCATGGCCACGGTCTTCTTCCCCTCGCTCATGACGGGGTTGATGCCGGCGTTGCGGTTGTACCAGCCATACTTTTCAATGGCGGCGCGGCTGAGCTCAAAGGTCTGCTCATAGTCCCCGTCCACCACCACCAGCCGGGCACCGAAGATCATAAGCTGGGCAATCTTTCCCTGAGGCGCCCGTTTGGGCACGAAGATGACCGCTTTAAGCCCCATTCTGGCGGCACTGCCGGCGCAGGAGGAGGCGGCGTTCCCCGTGGAGGAGCAGGATATGGTGTCATAGCCCAGTTCCAGGGCCTTGGCTACAGCCACTCCCGAAGCACGGTCCTTCAAAGAGCCCGTGGGGTTGATGCCGTCGTCCTTAATGTACAAGGCTCCCAGTTCCAGCTCGTCCCCCAGACGCAGGCTCTTATAGAGGGGAGACCAGCCTATACGCAAAAACCGGGACACATCCGTAGTATCCGCAATGGGCATAAGGGCCCTGTAGCGCCACATGGAAAAGTCCCGGCAGGCGGCCAGGGTCTCCCGTGTGAGAGACCCTTTCACCGCATTGTAATCATATACTATGTCCAGGATACCCTTTTCTCCGCAGGCGGGGCAGGTGTACAGCTCCGGCCCGAAGGGGTATTCCCTGCCGCACAGGGTGCAGCGATAGCCATGAATCCGCTTCATTTTTTACAGATTCTCCAGCACGCCCGTGGCGGCATTGAATTGGTTGATGAGTTCGTCCAGCTGTGCGGCCTGCTCGTGCATATCCGTCCAGTAATGCTCGTCGTACCACTGCTGGTTGATTTCCTCGTAGGTCTTGCCCTGCTGCTCCACCCAAGTGTAGTACTTCAGGTTGTGGATGCGCTTGCGGTCTTCGTAGGTAAGCTCCTGCATGGCATCGGTGCGGATGGACCGAAGGTGTCCTGCAAAGTCGGCGGCGGCGGCTACCTTGGAGTAGGCACCCTGCTGCTCGTTGAGCTCGTCGATACGGCTCTGGTACATGATGGCGGAGTCGGTGCAGACCGTGGCCAGCACGTCATGCTCGGTGAGCTCGTAGTACTTGGCCATCTTGATGCAGCAGAGCATGTTGGCAATGCCGGAGATGCCCATGAAGGACAGCTTCTCCACCAGCTCAGGCTCTACGCCCATCTCCTTGAGGTACTCCTTGCCCTCGGGGCTGTTGAACAGCCGCAGCAGGTTCTGGGAGTCGTTGTCGTCGATGTCGATGACCATGTCGGTGTTGCGGACGTTGTGAATCCAAGGCACGTGCTTATCGCCGATACCCTCGATGCGGTGGCCGCCGAAGCCGTTCCACAGCAAAGTGGGGCACTGAAGGGCTTCGCCGACGGCCAGCTTGCTGTTGGGGTAC
>CAYUHW010000331.1:0-1924 GCA_964444605.1 uncultured Christensenella sp.
AACCCCAACACCATCGGGCTGTATTTCCCAATCGAAGGCAAGCTCAACGGCGGCGCCGACGCTCTGGTCTGCTTCGATGCGCCTCCTTATATCAGTGCTTATACTTACGAAGAGGTTCTGGCTCAGGAGAATCTGATGACCTACTGGGACAGTGCAAACGGCTACAACCAGAACATGCAGGGGGTGCCCGGAGAGGAAAAGCCTGCGGAGGAAGCGCCCGATGCACCCGCCGGCAGTACCTACACCTATGAGTATGAAGGCATTGGCGGTCTTGATACCGCTGAGGTCGTTCTCAATGACGACGGCACCGTTTACTTTGGGCTGAAGGATCATCCCATGATTAAGGATTCTTATGCCGGCACTTACACCCGTGAGGGCAATACGGTTCACATTAAGGGTCTAACCAATGTGGATGCTGCTTCCGAGTATAAGATTCCCGGCCTGTGGGATTGGATTGACCGTGCAACCGGGGATGCCGTCATCACCGTCAACGACAACGGCACCTTTGTTCCCGGTGCACACGAGGAGCCTGCGGCTTCCGGCGAGGCCGTTTCTGCCGGTACATACACCTTCATGGAGACCACTCCCTTTGGGGCGTTTAAGTGGACTGTCACACTGAACGAGGACGGAACTGCCCTGGTGGCACAGCCTGAAAACGAGCAGATGGGGAACCCCAGCTGGACTGCTGTTTGGACGGACCATGGGGACGGCACCTTCACCACTTCCCAATGCACCGGCGAAGGCCCCATGATTGCCGAATTCTGGAACGACAACGCCATTACCTGGGTCAACAACGGCGACGGCACGGTTACTCCCGTAGGCTACGCCGGTTAAATTCCTTGAGGGCTGCCCCCAGGGGCAGCCCTCCTTTCATAAAGGCGACAAAAATGCTGACACTGAAAAACATTACAAAAACTTACCCAGGTGTCGTCGCTCTGGACAAGGTATCCGTATCCTTTAAGCAGGGCGAAGTCCATGCCGTTATGGGAGAGAACGGTGCAGGCAAGTCCACGCTCATCAAGATTATCTCCGGCGCTATTCATCCCGATCCCGGCGGTGAGATCCTCTTCGATGATAGATCCTACACCCAAATGACGCCTGCACTCTCTGCCGAAAACGGCGTGGCCGTTATCTATCAGGATATCAATTTGGTCACGCCGATGACCGTGGCAGAGAATATGTTCATGGGCCGCAGGATGGGGAAAGGTTACTCAAAGCGCAGGCTGAACAAACTGGCTCAGGAGATTTTTGACGAGTATGGATTTCAGCTTGACCCCGGTATGCGTGTGGAGCGGCTCAGTCCCGCCAACCAGCAGATGGTAGAAATTGCCAAAGCCATTTCCAACAACGCAAAAATCATGATTATGGACGAACCTACGGCGCCCCTGGCTGCGGCCGAGGTGGAGCTTCTGTTCTCCATCATTGCCAAGCTGAAGGCAAAGGGTGTGACTGTCATCTACATCTCCCACCGCATGGATGAGGTGTTCCAAATTACCGAGCGGATTACCGTCCTCCGAGACGGCCGGTATGTATCTACACTCCGTACCGCCGACACCAACCGTCAACAGTTGGTCAATCTGATGGTGGGCCGTGAGCTGAATGAGAATTTCCCCACACGAAAAACTCCCGTAGGCGAAATCATTCTGGAAGCGAAGAATCTTACGGGCAACTCCGTGGAAAACATCAGTTTCCGGCTCCGCAAGGGAGAGATTCTGGGCTTTGCGGGTCTGGTTGGCTCCGGACGCAGTGAAACCATGGAGCTGATTTGCGGCGCCAAGAAGATGGATTCAGGAGAAGTCCGGATCCACGGCAGAAAAGTGCATATCGCTTCTCCCGCTTCCGCCATTGAACACGGCATCGGCCTGATTCCCGAGGATCGAAAGGAGCAGGGTGTGATTCTGTTCAACACCGTGAAGTTCAACAC
>CAYUHW010000332.1:0-1897 GCA_964444605.1 uncultured Christensenella sp.
GGTCGGTGATATCGCCGTAGTCGGTGATCATGGCAACCTTGTACTCAACATCGGCAGCGGGTTCGGCGGCAGGCTCGTTCGCGCCCTCGGCTTCGCTGTTGTTCTCAGTGTTGACTTCGTTGTTGGTGTTGGCTTCGTTGTTGGTGTTGGCATTTTCAGCACCGTTGGCGTTGGAGCTGGAGCAAGCTACCAGACCCAGAACCATGACGAGAGCCAGCATGATGGCAAAAAATTTCTTCATTGCTGATTTCCCTTTCTTTGTTTTTTGTCCGAAATGATTGAACAGACAAATTCCGTTTATCATTTTATCTCACAGGTCCATAATTGTCAATCGGAACCGCCGTATTTTTTCTTTTTTGCCAAATTTTCTCCCCATTGCGGCCGAATCGGAAAAAGCGCCCCCGGGGGGGGCGGCGGGTTGCCGAAGGCAACCGTTTGGCGCACAAAACCTCCTTGACTTTTTTTCCGCAAAAGCGCATACTTTTTACATCCAAAGACAGGCGCACTTGCCGAAAGGAGAACGTTTTGCATCGAGTGTATACGGCCGGGTGCCGTGTGTTTCAATTCTGCATGAAGCTGGGCTGGCATCTGGTGCCCTGCCCCACCCCCGGGCTCATAGAGGGGCCTGACTGCCTGAACGCCCTCCCCGATCTGCTAAAGAAAGAGGGGCTTTCCGCCGTTCTTCTGGTGGCGGGAAGCCATGTAAGTAAGCTCCCTCAATCGGTCTCCCTGCGCAGAGGGCTAAAAGAGCAGGGGCTTTCCTGCACTCTGTTTTCAGGCTACTCTCCCGACCCCACGGAAGAGCAGGTCTATGCGGGAGCGGAGGCCTACAGGGCAGGGGGCTGTCAGGCCATTATCGCCATGGGCGGGGGCTCCGCCATGGACTGCGCCAAGGCCATCGGTGCCTGCATCGCCCGTCCCAACAAAAAAATCCCCCAACTGCAAGGGCTTTTGAAGGTGCGAAAGGCCACTCCGCCCCTCTTTGCCGTGCCTACCACCGCCGGCACGGGCTCAGAGTGTACCTTGGCCGCCGTCATCACCGAAAGCAAGACCCACCGCAAGGCGGCCATAAACGACCCTGCTCTGCTGCCCAAATACGCCCTCTTGGATGCGTCCCTGACGGTAAACCTCTCCCCTGCCGCCACCGCCGCCACGGCCATGGACGCTCTGACCCACGCCGTGGAAGCATATACCAACGGCACCTACTGCACGGAAAAGGAGCGGCGCTTTGCCCGTCTGGCCGTGGCCATGATTCACGACAATCTGCCCCTTGCCTATGCGGACGGGGAAAATCTGCCCGCCCGTCAAATGCTGCTGAAGGCGTCCTACTTGGCAGGGCGTGCCTTCACCCGGGGCTGTGTGGGCTATGTCCACGCCCTTGGGCACCCCTTGGGCTCGTTGTACGGCTTATCCCACGGGGAGGCCATGGCCTTGCTCCTTCCCGCCGTGCTCCGTGCCTACGGGGAGGCTGTGGAACAGCCCCTGAGCCAGTTGGCCCACGATTGCGGCTTTGTCTTCTCCTCCCCCCAAGAGGGAGCAAAGAAGCTGATTTGCTGGATGGAAGAGACCAGAGAAAGGATGGGGCTTCCCGCCTCCCTGCCCGAGCTTCGGGAGGAGGATTTCCCCCAAATCATTTCCTGGGCCATGAAGGAGGCCAATCCCCTCTACCCCGTTCCCGTTGTGTGGAAGGAGGAGGAAATGGGCACCCTGTTAAAAAGCCTGCGGCGGTGAAATCCGTCTTCGACGGGTGAAATCGCCTTCGGCGATGAAATATGGCTGCGCCATGTGAAATCCATCCTATGGATGGGTTATGGGAGGGACGCTCTGCGTCCCTTTTTTCTGCTTATCCCCTCAGTCTTGCTTCGCTTACGCTACGCAATCCAGCTCCCCTTACACA
>CAYUHW010000333.1:0-1863 GCA_964444605.1 uncultured Christensenella sp.
GCGGACGTTACGGTCTGGGCAGCAAGGAATTCAACCCCACCATGGTCAAGGCCGTGTACGACAACCTTGGTCTGGCTGAGCCCAAGAACCACTTCACCGTGGGTATCAACGACGACGTGACCTTCACCAGCCTCCCCATGGGTCCCCTGGTGAACGCCGCTCCCGCCGGCACCATCTGCTGCAAGTTCTACGGTCTCGGTTCCGACGGTACCGTTGGCGCCAACAAGAACAGCATCAAGATCATCGGCGACCATACCGACATGTATGCACAGGGCTACTTCTCCTATGACTCCAAGAAGTCCGGCGGTCTGACCGTAAGCCATCTGCGCTTCGGCAAGACCCCCATTCAGAGCCCCTACCTCATTGACAGTGCCGATTTCGTGGCCTGCCATAACCCCGTATACGTCACCCGTTACCCCGTAGCCGAGGGCATTCGGGAGGGCGGCACCTTCCTGCTCAACAGCGAATGGACCCTGGAGGACATGGAGAAAGAGCTCCCCGCCTCCATGAAGAACGCCATCGCCAAGAACCATGTGAAGTTCTACAACATCGACGCCATCAAGCTGGCTCACCAGGTGGGCATGGGCGGCCGAATCAACACCATCATGCAGGCTGCCTTCTTCAAGCTGGCCAACGTAATCCCCGAAGCGGACGCCGTTGCCTTCATGAAGGCCGCCGCCAAGAAGTCCTACGCCAAGAAGGGCGACGCTGTGGTGCAGAAGAACTATGACGCCATCGACGCCGGCATCAACGCCGTAGAGGAGATCAAGTATCCCGAGAGCTGGGCCACCACCACCGAAGGCGCCGTGGTCGTTCCCGTTACCGACGATCCTTACTTCCATGAGTACATCCAGCCCATCCAGGCACAGCAGGGCGATTCCCTCCCCGTGTCCAAGATGAAGCCCGACGGAACCGTACCCACCGGCACCACCAAGTATGAAAAGCGCGGCATCGCCGTGGAAGTCCCCGTATGGGATGCCTCCAAGTGCATCATGTGCAACCAGTGCGCTCTGGTTTGCCCCCATGCCGCCATCCGTCCCTTCCTGCTCAACGCCGAGGAAGAGGCCGCCAAGCCTGAGGGCTTTGTGACCAAGGCCGCCGGCAAGGGCTTCGAAGGCCTCACCTACCGTATGCAGGTCAGCCCCTTGGACTGCGCCGGCTGCGGCAACTGCGTAGACGTATGTCTGGCCAAGGATAAGGCTCTGAAGATGGTGCCCATCCACGAAGCCAAGGCCGACGAGAAGAACTGGGAGTATGCAGTGGCCCTGTCTGAGAAGGACGTGAAGGTCAGCCGCAAGACCGTCAAGGGTTCCCAGTATCTGCGTCCCCTGTTCGAGTTCTCCGGCGCCTGCTCCGGCTGCGGCGAGACTCCCTACATCAAGCTCCTTACCCAGCTCTTCGGCGACCGCATGCTGATTGCCAACGCCACGGGCTGCTCCTCCATCTATGGCGCCGCCTGCCCCACCACCCCCTACTGCACCAACAGCAAGGGTCAGGGACCTGCCTGGGCCAACTCCCTGTTTGAAGACAACGCTGAGTTCGGCTTCGGCATCAATCTGGGCAGCAAGCATCGCCGTGAGATGCTCAAGGATACCGTTGAAAAGCTCATGGCTGCCGAGGGCTGCACCGAGGAAATCAAGGCCGCCGGTCAGGAATGGCTGGAGAATATGTATGAAGGCGAAGGTTCCCGTGTTGCCGGCGACAAGCTGGTCAAGGCCTGCGAAGGCAGCGAGCTGGAGCTTGCCCATGAGGTGCTGGATCAGAAGGATCAGCTGGTGAAGCCCTCCGTGTGGGTATTCGGCGGCGACGGCTGGGCCTACGACATCGGCTACGGCGGTTTGGATCACGTGCTGGCCATGGACG